>JAGRBY010001151.1 GCA_020433835.1 Anaerolineae bacterium
ACGCCTGATCGACTCGCAAGCCCGCGACCGTGCCCCCGATTTACCGCCACTGCCCGACGACACCCAGGTCATCATCGAATCCAAACGCCTTACCCCCGAGCAAGTCGGCTCGTTGGGATTGAAACCCCTCGAAGAGCGCGATAACGGCATGCTTGTCACCGTTTCGCCCGATGTCACGCTGCCCACACTCGCTACAAAAGCCCAAAACTATGTCTCCCAACGCACCGACAGCGGCAACCCCCGCTTCAACGGCGTTATCGCCCCCATCGAGCAGATTCGCCCTGCTGGCCGTCACGACAAAGCCGGTGACCGCCTTGCAGCACGCATCGAGGCCGGCCTTCTTCAACCCGACCAGCCCGTTTGGGTCGATATCGAACTGGCCGGCGGCCACAGCAGCGACGGCACCGAAAATCGGCAGCAGTTTTACGATTATCTCATCAATTTCAGTGATGAGCTGTCGCCCTACCAAGAAGATGTTGTAACGGCGACCAGCCATTACATCATAGAGGCTGATTACTCCCTGCATCGCATTCTCCTGCCGGGTCGAGCCGTTCTCGATCTACTGGACGACAGCCGGGCCAACTGGATTTTGTCGATGGATCTCGTTCCGGAAATTGAGAGCCGTACCACGCCGCTCACGGCCACAGCTACAGCCGATTTGCCGCCGCTGCCCGATCTATCCCCCGAAGCCCCCCGCGTGGTGGTCATCGACTCCGGCATAGCCGCCGACCATCCGTTGTTCACAAACGATGAAGGACGTACAATTATCGGTCGTCAGCGCAACTTTCTGCCTGATGATGTCGAGCTGGCTAACTTAACGACCGACGAAATCGATCACGGCCACGGCACCGCTGTTGCCAGTGTGGTTGCCCACGGCTCGCTGTTAGCCCTGACACAAACTCCCGAGGCAATTACCGAACCGGTAGTCTGGATCGAAAACGCCAAAATTCTACTGCCCGCCACCAAACTCGATCCGGATGCCTCCAACGCGCCGCAGCTTCACCCGCTTCAATTTGCCAAACTCCTGATGCGCGAAGTCGTCGAAGCTTTTCACCACACCGCGCCCCGACTGTGCAAGATATTCAATATCTCTGTGGCAACCGTACCACACCCTCAGCAAAGTATCTCCAACTGGGCCGAGGAAATCGACAACCTGTCTGCCAACAACGATCTTCTTTTTATCGTCCCCACCGGCGACCTGCAACCGGCTGAACTGCTCAAACTGATCACCGAGGACATTGATTACCCGGCTTACTTACTCCAGCCGCAGGCTCGCTTGCGTGATCCGGGCCAGGCGTACAATGCCTTAACCGTCGGCGCATTAACGCCCATCCCGCCAACCTTCCCCTGGCCAAGCAATCCGTTTCTGGCCGAGGCGGAACATCCCGCCCCCTTCAGTCGTAGCGGGCTGCTTCAATTCGGGCCGCTCAAACCCGATATCGTCGAGACCGGCGGCAACCTGCAACGCGAAGATTTAACCGCCCTGCCTGAGTCGGCTCTGTTAGTCGCTGACCGCAACTACGTCACTGGCCAAACCGACCAGCCGCTCGGCTTTCAGATCGGAACCGGGCTGGCCGCAGCGCAGGTCAGCCATCTGGCCGGTCGTATCCAGGCCGGCTACCCCGACGCCAGTGCCAACCTCATTCGGGCGTTAATTGTCAATTCAGCCATTTGGCCCGCCGCCCTCATTGAGTCGCTAACCGGCCCCACCGACGAGCCGCCGTTCGATGCGCTAACAAAAGAGGATCGACACACCCTACTGCGTCTGTGCGGCTACGGTCGCCCTCGACCGGACCAAGCGTTGTCATCCAATGCTCATTGCTTAGTCTTTATTGCCGAGGATGAATTTAGCTGGACGGTTGAGGATAAAAATTCATCAGGCCGCTACCCGGCCAAAGTTTCGTTCTTTTCCATTCGTTTCGAACCGGACGATCTCTTCAACCTACCACCCGCCACGCGTTT
>JAGRBY010001152.1 GCA_020433835.1 Anaerolineae bacterium
TGCTTCTCAATGGGTACAAAACCCAATCATTGCCGAAACGATTTACAAACGAATATCCGGGGGACAGACAACAAAATACTGGCTAAACTGGTTAGTAGAAGATTTTTTCGGTAATCATAAATTTGAAAGCATGTTGTCAATAGGTTGTGGGATTGGCAATCATGAAATATTGCTGGCTAAATTAGGATTGGCTAATCAAATTGATGCCTTTGACTTTTCTGAAGCCGCCTTAAAAATTGCTAGAGAAGAGGCAAAATCTGCCGGAGTAAAAATTAATTTTTATCTAGATAATTTCAATGAATTTAATTTAGATAAAAACCAACAATATGATTTAATATTTTGTTCGGGCTCGCTTCATCATGTAAAGGAAATAGAGCGATTATTGACAATCGTTCAAAACGGTTTAAGATTGGAGGGTTACTTTATTGTTAACGAATATGTAGGTGATTGTTACAATATGTACAATCAGAGGCAGGTAGAATTGATAAATCGCTTGTATGCGTGTATTCCCAATAGCTTAAGATCAAGTACAGAAAAAAGATTCGTCAATCCGACAATTGAGCAAGTATTCGCTGCAGATCCATCCGAATCAGTCCGATCGAAACTCATTCTTCCACTCCTTGAAGCTTACTTTGATATTGAATTATATCAACCTTATGGAGGAGGAATACTCCATCCCCTATATCCGCTATTAAATCATAATGAATTAACCGGCGAAGAGCCAAAAGGTGAAGCAATCATCAAACTACTGCTTGAATTTGAGGTAATTTTAATGAGTCTACCGGGAGGAATGGAAACGGATTTCTGTTTGTGTATCCTTCGACAGAAAACCCGCAATAAACTATAGCATGGTCAAGCCTCCCAAATCTGACATTACAGTCGCATTTCAACCATGCTGGCGCTATAGACCACTCTCCTTATGGAAACACACAACCCAGTATGATGTCACTATATGCCCACACTCATTTCTGGCAACTCTGCTTCTCCAGTATTAGATGATGCGGTCACTCGCAGCCCTGCAGCCTATCCGGTCGTCGATGTCTCTTTGGTTGTTCCTGTTTTCAACGAAGACGAGATGATCGGATTGTTCCTCGACCGAGTTGGCCAAGTCTTTGAGAGTGAGTCTTCCATACGGCTCGAAATTGTGTTCGTCAACGATGGTAGCACTGACGAGACCCTTCCATTGCTTCTGGAGCATCAACGTCGAGACAGGCGGATTCGGATCGTAGACCTTAGCCGCAATTTCGGCAAGGAAGCAGCCCTTTCGGCGGGACTTCAGGTGGCTCAAGGGCGGGTCATTGTCCCGATTGATGTTGACCTGCAAGATCCTCCAGAGCTGGTGCGCGAGATGATCGCCTGCTGGCGAGAAGGCTTCGATGTCGTGTTAGGACGTCGGATGGATCGGGAATCCGATTCTTGGGCAAAGCGGATGTCTGCCGACTGGTTTTACCGCATCCATAACTCAATTGCAGAGCCTAAGATTCCTGAAAACGTCGGTGATTTCCGGTTGATGGACCGAGCGGTTGTCGATACTCTGAATGCCCTGCCCGAGTCGCGGCGGTTCATGAAAGGCTTGTTTGCTTGGGTGGGTTTCCGAACTATGCACGTTGATTACAAGCGCCCGAAACGGATTGCCGGTTCAAGCAAATTTAATGGTTGGGTTCTCTGGAATTTCGCCCTTGAAGGGTTGACGAGCTTCAGTACCGCTCCATTGCGCATCTGGACCTACCTTGGTGGCATGGTGGCGCTGACGTCATTCGTCTACGGTTTCTTCATCGCGCTGAAGGTTCTGATCTATGGGGTGGACTTACCAGGCTATGCCTCGATTTTTGTCGCCGTAACCTTTTTAGGTGGGTTGCAACTGGTGGGAATCGGCGTCATAGGCGAATATCTTGGGCGGAACTATCTTGAATCGAAAGGACGCCCGATATACCTGATCCGTCGCATCTATGAGCTAAAAGA
>JAGRBY010001153.1 GCA_020433835.1 Anaerolineae bacterium
AACGGTGGGAGAGCCGCTGGAGTTTATAATAATCGCTATAGACTCTTCAAACTCTACCACAAAATTACGGGCCATTTTAACCACTTTGCAGCCGTTGAGCAATTTTGTTCGTAATACACGTTTGTCAGCCCTTAATGGCTAGATTACAATACGCCCAAAATCAACTAACGTACGCCGCTTGTAGAATAGGGAATAGGAAGTAGGGAGTAAGGGATCATAGAGGTTACTCCCTACTCCTTACTCCTTACTCCCTATTTCTCTCGGCGTAACGCCCACATCGTGAGGAGACGTAATCTGTGAACACCCAAGAAATTCTCGACAAACAAAAGAAATATCTATGGCCCAGCCACATTCTATACTACACCGAGCCGATGCCGCTTGATCACGGCGATGGATTGTACGTCTGGGACGTGGACAACAACAAATACCTCGACTTTTTCGCCGGTATTTTAACGACCAGTGTCGGCCACAACAACCCCAGAGTCAATGAGCGCGTCCGTGAGCAGGTCGGTAAAATCATTCACTCATCAACGTTGTACCCCAATGAGAACCACGTTAACCTGGCCGAGAAGCTGGCCGAACTCACCCCCGGCGATCTGCAAACCTCCTACTTCACCAACTCCGGCACCGAAGCCGATGAAACGGCGGTTATCTTGGCCAAAGCCTACACCGGCGCCCAAGAGATTGTGGCGCTGCGGCACGGGTACAGCGGGCGCTCGGCCATCGGCATGAGTTTGACCGGCCACTCGGCCTGGCGGATTGGCGGCACGCAGTATCCGGGCATCAAACACGCGCTAAACCCCTACTGCTACCGCTGTCCGCTTAAGCTATCGCCTGAAACCTGCGGGGCGGCCTGCGCCGAAGATATCGAAGACCTCATTCGCACCACCACCTCAGGCCGCATCGCCGCCTTTTTGGCCGAACCGATTCAAGGTGTCGGCGGCTTTATCACCCCGCCCAAAGAATATTTCAAAATCGCGGTCGAGATCACCCGCCATTACGGCGGCCTGTTTATTTGCGATGAGGTACAGACCGGCTTTGGCCGCACCGGCGATAAATGGTTCGGCATTGAGCATTGGGACGTTGAGCCGGATATTATGACGATGGCCAAAGGCATCGCCAACGGCTTCCCGATGGGCAATACCATCACCACCCCGGAGATTGCCGAAAGCCTGGTTAAGCAAGGCGCAACCATCAGCACCTTCGGCGGCAACCCGGTCTCGACCGCCGCCGCGCTGGCGACCATCGAAACGATGGAAGAGGAAGCCAACCCGGCCCACGTCGCCCTTGTCGGTAAGCGTTTGCGCGATGGGCTGGACAAACTGGGCGAAAAGTATCCGCTCATTGGCGATGTGCGCGGGATGGGGCTGATGCAGGGCATCGAGTTGGTTAAAGACCGCGCCACCAAAGAGCCTGCGCCGCAAGAAGTGGTTGCGCTGTTTGAAGAGACACGCCGGCGCGGTCTGCTCATCGGCAAGGGCGGGCTGTATGGTAACGTCATCCGTATCGCGCCACCGCTGACCGCCACCGAAGCCCACATCGATGAGGCGTTGCATATTTTGGACCACGCCATGGCGACCGTGCAGGAAGGAAGTTAAGAGATAAATCGCATAGGGCAAACTTAAGTTTGCCCTATGCGATTAGTGCGCCAAAGTAAGTTTTGGTTTTAGGGTATGACAAAGCAAGCTTTGTTGCTCCATTTTCATTCTGAGGACGTCGAGCGGTCGTCGCACAGTTTCGCGGCACACGATTCCAGCGTTTTTGACAACCGCCAGATTTCGCGGCACACAATTCCAGCGTTTTTGACAGCCGCAGAATTTGGAATCGACTTTTTTAGATGTTGATCAACCATCGCAGAATTTCGCGGCACACGATTCTAATGTTAGCTCACTAGCTGTTTTAAAGAGGAAGAGTTGCGGATGTCATTCCCGCATGGATTTAGCGGGAATCTGGCGCA
>JAGRBY010001154.1 GCA_020433835.1 Anaerolineae bacterium
GTTTGTAACCCAATTTAAGCCATAGTTTAGAACAATGGAAGCATCTGATAAATGCCCAGCGTGCCCAGCAAAATCGAGAGACTGGTCATCGGCCAAATGGTGGCCGCCGGCGGGTCAATGTGGGTGTCGCCCCAGGCACAGAAGGTGTTAGACATAAACTCGCCGACAAAGGCGGACATAATGCCGAAGATTATGCCCCACACCAGGCTACCGCTGGCCGCCGCCGCAACCGCGGCCGGCAGGGCAACGTGGTGAGAGACCGGAACTTGCGTGCCAAATTGCAGGAAGATCAGGCTGGCCGCGGCTATGCCGAAGCCAAGTACAATCCCGGCTCCATCGGGCAGCGACAGCGCCAGATACGCCGAAAATGTTCCTGCTCCCAGGCCGAGCATCAGCAGTTGCATAGGTTTACTTTGCCACGGAACCCAGCAGTTGGCTGCTGGCGGGCTGTAGCGCGACTCACCGGGGGCCACTTGCCCCATCAACCCTGATTTTCCAAAGGCAAAGCGGGCGATGATGGCCGAAACCACAACGCTGAGGGCCACGGTGTCTGTCCAGACTCCGGGTAACATAAAGAGCCAGTTGAGCAAATACCCAATAATTCCAAAAATGCCGCCAATGAGCAGTACATCCGGGCTGTTTTTGCCCATCATCCCGGCCAAAATGTCGCGCCCGGTTTCATGTTTACCCTGCTTGGTGGCGTAGGCCACCGCCGCTACCCCTGCCGCAAAACCACCAACGTGCGGTCCCCAGGCCCCAAAGGCCACTGTTCCTAAAAAGTCGGCACTGCCGCCGGCGGCTTGAATAGCTACCCCGGCTAATACTAAAAATCCAACCATAATAAAGGCGGGTAACGCCCCAATCGCAGCGCCAAATATGCCGCTGGCAAATGCAATAATTATCCCTAAGATTGTCATATTTCTCTCCTTAAAAGTGAGTGATTTGTAAATAAATAGTCTTTGAAGTCGATTGCATATTGGTAAAATAAGAGATCGTCCAGATCAGGTACCTCCTTTGGTTCGATTGGGCTTTGAAAATAAAGAGAGATATGCTATACTCCTCGTTAGGAAACGTAACTGAAACACAATTGCGCTGGTGCAACAGCAACAATTGTTATTACGTTTTCTGCTTCCGGGCCGGACTATGGTAGTTCGGTCTTTTTAACATACTCTCCTACGTGGTTAGATAGTTTGATAGATAGTTTGATGGGGTGTCGATTATTATTGAACCAGCCAACCAACCAACCAACTAACCTTTTTCCTCTACAACAACTTATGAATTAAATCCTTATGCGGCGACGGAATAACCGTGAACGAGTCGATGACGCCTTCATTCTTTAGCGCTTCGGCGGCACTGTTGACGCCGCTGCGTACGGCTCCGACTTCGCCGGTGAACACCACAAAGGCTTTGCCGCCCATCGCAAACGGCAGCCGTACTTCAATCAAATCGACCGGCGCGGCTTTGACCGCGATGTCGGCGGCCACAATCGAGGCCGCCAGGGTAAAGGTTTCAACCACGCCGATAGCTTTCACATGCTCAATTTGGGTTGTTGCGGTCAAAGCCGGGAAGATGCTGGGATGCACGTTGGGCAGAATGAAATGATCAACCACAACTTCGGGAGCCACCCGCCGGCCTGTATCGACGGCGGTGCGGACATCGCTGATGTTGCCGACGATGAGGATGATGTATTTGCCGGGGCAAACCACGTGCGCCCGCAGTAGTTCTACATTGGCTGCTTTCAACATTTGGTCGGTGGTATTCATCCCCCGGGCAATGCTGCGCAGTTCTATTAATCCAATCGCTCGTTTCATCGCGTTACCCTCATTTGCTGGCTTCAATAATAATATGGGCGGTCGTCACCTGACGCACAACGCCATCTATACTGGCGTGAACCGGCACGCCCAGCGCCTTGTCCGCCACCCGGCCGATAACATCGCCCACGGC
>JAGRBY010001155.1 GCA_020433835.1 Anaerolineae bacterium
AGAGTATCGCGGCTGTGTGTCTGAGTTTTTATGAGGCGTTTCTTCATCATTTAACCCTGTCCAGATAGTTACCAAATAGTTTGTGAGACGTGTTTTCCGATGATTATTTGCATTATTAGCTACAAGAAAGGCCAAAAGCTTTGTGTTTGGCTGGGGTGCATCATCTTCATTAAGTTCAAGCAAGCAAGCTGGAATAACCAGGCCTGGACCCGATTTATCCTCAAGTTGCCAGAGATATTCAATTTCCCCCATTTGCATTAAACGGGGTTCAAATAAGTCAATTAAGCGGTTGTTCGGTTCCGTTCTCATTATAGCTCTACTCAGTAACGAAACATCACTAAATGGTGTCAACTCGGCTGCGGCATCTGTTGGAAATGTGTCTAACTTCACCCAACCATTTTTATGAATTTTTCTCCATGAACTGACAAAGGAAATTTGGGGCTGTCGGTTTAAAATGTCTCGTGAAGTAGCCATGAAATTGTTACTAACCACATCGCCTGCCCGTAAAATGAGTAATGCGTCCTTTGTCATTAAATTCGTAGCGGTAAGTTTATTTCCATCGGTATCTTGGGGTTGATACAGTTTCCCTAAAAACCACAAGCCGCTACTTTCTGTTGCCTTATTTTTCGACCAGGCCGAAAGCACAATCACGTGTATGGATGGAATATCTTTTAAGCTTTGAACTGTTTCATTTAGAGAACTATGCTCATCAGCTAAGATACAAACAAGGATTGAGAAGCGATTCTCAGGATTATACGTGGTATTAATCCAAGATGAACTAAATGGCCCTGTATAGAAGTTCCCTAAAGGATTGTTTGACAAATCATAAGGCTTTTTAATACGCTCTCTCAAGTCCTTATCGGTCCAAAGCAGCTGCATCTGTTTTGCTAGACCTGTAACCGTGCCGTCAAAAAGTAAAGCATTTTCTAGGTGCTTGAAGTAGCCTCGAAAGGCGGGGATATCATTGGCGATCACGGGAATACCAGTAGCATAAAGTTCATGAGCCGCATAACAAAACGCTTCAAAATAACTTGGGAAAACAGCACAATATACGTGAGGAAGTATCTCTTCAAGTTCGGGCCAACTGATCTGCCCAACAAATTCAAAATGTGATTGATAGCGATTAGGGATTTTTTTCAGCAAATACTCTTTGTAAGAGGCACTTCCATCAGGGGCATTACTGGGATCATAGCCTACCAAAGTAAAACATAAATCACTGTAACCTTCATCTAACAAGGCAACTGCCGCATCAACAAATAAGTCAACGCCTTTAAATCCAAATAGTCGCCCATAAAAAAGAATTTTATTGGGTTTTTGTAAGGTGTCTTTTAATGCCGGATAGTCAGAAAGGGCAGGTTTGGAATGAATTAACTGACCGTGCCAGGGTTCATAATGAGGCAAATACGCCTCTTCTAAATAGGTTTGTGAAGGGTAGAGAACAGTTTCGGCCAATCTAAGGGCGCTATGTTCCAAAGCATACAACATGTAATCATCTTGAGAAAGTGAAATTGTAGGTTGATGTAAATTCATTAACTGGTCGGAATTATGCAGTCTAACAGCAAGATGTGTATCTTGGTAAGCTAGCCCTGATAGTTTAGCCGTAAGGGCATAATGAGCTGGACCATTGTAATCGAAAAATTCAACAATATCTGGGTTGTCTGTTTCTACTACCTTTTGACAAGCCCAATGGAAACGATACGAACGCCAGGCAAAACTGCTCGTAAACGTATATTTTGGCGGCTCAATATCGCGACATAAATCCTCTACCAGATAAGCTTTGCAGTTGTGAGAATTGGGAAAGATTTTTGGATCAAATCTATCAAAGTTATATTTAGACATCTCAAATAAGAAAATTATTTGATGTCCTTGCTTTAGTAAAACACGAGCCGAGTTATAAAGTAAAACACCACATCCACCT
>JAGRBY010001156.1 GCA_020433835.1 Anaerolineae bacterium
GGATGCCCGATAAAGACATTCGGGCATGACCATGGCCTCCATTTCTATGACCTCCTTGCAATCCATATTGAGCCAAACTGAATTGCCTTGCATCTTAAGTCACGATTCTTAAATAAATGTGAAAACGTCATTTGCACTCCACAACCGAATCCCGTAAGGTTTGCTTCTCAAGGATGAGTTCATATACTTACCCCAACTCTATAACTTATGGATACGAAACTTCATGGAAACATTTTTACAAACAGAAACCATCATCATTGAGTTACTCGTAGTTGCCTCACTGGTCGCGATTGTTATCCAGCGCATTCGCTTGCCGTACACGGTGGCCTTAGTTCTGGTGGGCTTAGGATTATCCTTTTTCCAGGATATGATCTCCATCGAACTCACCGAAGAGCTTATCTTATCCCTCTTTCTGCCGCCCCTTCTCTTTGAAGCTGCCTTTCACGTAGAGGTTAAAGAGCTACGCCAAAACCTATCGCCGATTTTGTTGCTGGCCATCCTCGGCGTCATCATCAGTACATTCGTGGTCGGCGGGTTGGTAGCTTGGGGAACATCGTTAACGCTCTCGACGGCGTTAGTTTTCGGTGCGCTCATCGCTGCCACTGACCCGGTGGCGGTCGTGGCGATGTTCCGAGCGCTAGGCGCTCCCAAAAAGCTGACAACCATCATCGAAGGCGAAAGCCTCTTCAACGACGGCTCGGCGGTCGTCATCTTTAACATCATATTAGGCGTAGCGTTAACCGGCGAATTTAGCCTGGCCGAAGGTCTGTTCGAGTTTGTGGAGGTTTCATTGGGCGGGCTGCTCATCGGCTTATCGCTGGGCTGGCTCATCGCCCAAATTATTCGTCGAGTGGACAACTATCTGGCGGAAACAACCCTAACCGCTGCCCTGGCCTTTGGCACGTTTCTGATTGCCGAACATTTTCATGTCAGCGGCGTGCTGGCGGTGGTCGCCGCCGGCATTCTCAACGGCAACATCGGCCCCGAAGGCATGTCGCCCACCACCAAAATAGTCCTCTTCAACTTTTGGGAATATCTGGCCTTTTTAGCCAACTCATTAATCTTCCTACTGATCGGCCTCGAAATCGATCTCAGCGCGATGATCAGCAATATGGGCTTCATTATTATTGCGTTTATCGCCGTTACCCTGGCCCGCGCTATCTCCGTGTACCCCTTAAACTGGCTCGCCGCCTTTTTCCCCGGCGGGAAAGTCCCGCTGGCCTGGCAGCACGTGCAAGTTTGGGGCGGGCTGCGTGGCGCTGTCAGTTTAGCCTTAGCTCTGGGTCTACCCGCCAGCTTGGGGGCAGATCGAAGCCTAATCATCAATCTGGCCTTTGGCGTCGTTTTTATGATGATGCTGTTTCAGGCTACAACAATGGAAATGTTGGTCACCCGCCTGGGCATTCTCAAGAAGGATAAAAAAGAAGTTGAATACGATCATATTCGCGGCCAACTGCTGGCGATCCGCGCTGCCCAGAACGAACTGCAGCACATGCACGACAGCGGCGAACTATCGGCCCACGCCTGGTCTGTCCTGCATCCTGAGTATGAGACCGCTTCCCAAGACGTTGCTCAAAACCTACGCCAATTGGTCCAAAATGATCCGGCTCTCGAAACCAAAGAGATCAACAGTGCCCGGCACCAACTCCTCATAACCCAGCGCGGCACCCTCCACGCCCTTGAGCGCGACGGCTTAATCTCTTCCGACGTTTTCGAGCATCTGGCCTCGAACATTGATGAGAAGTTGGACAATCTCTCTGATAAAGAGCATTGACACCGCCCTTTTTTCGTGATACGATAATATCAATCTTAAACAAAGCGACACATTCACGCTTCGAGGTTTTACAATGGCTCACGCAGACAGCCGCCAAAACAAGAATAATCAACGCAATACCGTTGTGGCGGCAGCTTCTGT
>JAGRBY010001157.1 GCA_020433835.1 Anaerolineae bacterium
TACTGGGTGTACCAGCCGGGGTTCTCCAGGATGTTGCGCTGGATAACCGGCGGCACCAGGCAGTTAGCGTAGCCCATCCCGATGAAAGAGCGGTAGAGCTGGTTGTGGGCGGCGATGGCCCGCAGGTCGGCAATAACTTCCGACTCGCTGCGGGGCGGGGGCAGGTTGAGCGGCGCGGTCAGGCGGATAGCTGCCGGCACGGTTTGCTCGATGAGCGCATCGAGCGAGTCGATCTCCAGATGGGCCAGCATCTGCGCCACGGCAGCCGGGCGCGGGCCAAGATGGCGCGGGGCAAAGCTGTCGATGGGGTCTAGCAGGCTGCGGGCGGTGGTGGTCTGAGTCATAGGGTTCTCCTTCTCTATGTGTTTGGAGCGGCAAAGCCGGTAGCAAGGGGGTGACATCGCCGGCTTTGTGGCTCCGGTAGACTTTTGCGCTGTGGGTGGTTGAGGAACACCCTCACCCCCAACCCCTCCTCCTTAGAGAGAGAGGGGAGTCGCGCTAGCGACGGGGTGAGGGCTACTCTTCGGCTTCGGCTACTTCCTGGTATTGTTCGGGGGAGAGCAGGCTGTCCCACTGGCTGGGGTCGGAGGGTTTGAACTTAATCATCCAGGTGCCGTAGGGGTCGCTGTTGATAACTTCCGGCTCGTCTTCCAGGCTCTCGTTGATTTCCACAATCTCGCCGTCCATCGACATATAGAGGTCGCTGGCGGCTTTAACCGACTCGACCACGCCGAAGACATCGCCTTTGCTAAAGGTGGTGCCGACTTCCGGCAGCTCAACAAAAACGACATCGCTGAGGCTCTCCTGGGCGTGGTCGCTAATACCGCACACAATAAGATCGCCCTCTTGGCGCGACCACTCGTGGCTTTCCAAATAGCGGGCGTTTGCATCAAGGTTCATAGGTACTGCTCCTTTTGAATAGATATAGTATAAGGTTTATAACGTCTACTGCTTTTGTAACAGGGTTGCAGCGTGGCAGGGTGGCAGGGTTGCAAATTTATAGCCTGCCACTCTGCCACTCTGCAACTTTGCAACCTTGTTACCCTGTACCTGCTACGACCGGTAGGCCGGTTTGTATAAGGGACGCTTCACGACTATGGCGGCTTTGGGTTTATTGCGGATGATGATGTTGAGGGAGGTACCGGGTTTGGTAAATTCGGGCGGGACGAAGGCGTGGCCGCAGTATTTGTCGATGGTGGGGGCGTAAAGGCCGGTGACAACCTCGCCGATTTCCTGGCCTTGCTCGTTGGTGACGGTATAGCCCTGGCGGGGCACGCCTTTGTCGGTTAGCTCAAAGGCTATGAGCTTTTTGGTCAGCCCCTTCTCTTTTTGTTCCAGCAGGGCGGCCCTGCCGATGAAGTTGGCGTCGAAGTCGCAGGCCCAGCCCAGGTTAGCTTCCAGGGGGGTAATGTTCTCGTTGATTTCGTGGCCGTACAGAGAAAAGCCCGGCTCAAAGCGCAGGCTGTCGCGGGCGGCTAAGCCAACGGGGCCAACTTCGATGCCGGTTTCGGCACCGGTGGCCAGAATGCGCTCCCACATCTCCTGAGCATGGTCGGCGGAGAAAAAGAGTTCGACGCCGTCTTCGCCGGTGTAGCCGGTGCGGCCGATGAGCGTTTTATGGCCGGCCACCTTGGCTTCGAGCGCACTAAAGCGGGGCATGGTGACGACATCAGCCGGGGTTAGATGCTGTAACAGTTCGATGGCACGGGGGCCTTGCAGAGCGATCATATAGATACCCACAGACATATCGTCAATTTTGACCTGCATCCCATCTTTGTGTTCGTACATCCAATCATAATCTTTAGCCAGATTATCGGCATTGACCACAACGAGCCATTTGTCGGCCAGGTTGTAGATGAAGACATCATCGACGATACCCCCGTTCTCGTAGCACATCAGGGCGTAGCTAGCC
>JAGRBY010001158.1 GCA_020433835.1 Anaerolineae bacterium
ATCCTGATGATCTAGTAAGATGAAATGGGAATAACGGCTTGGCTGCGTTTTTAAAAAATCGGCCAGGGTACTGGTATGGGGATTTATCCTATCGGAGTGGGTTTGCAGGTGCTCTAAATTTTCCGGTCTTAAATAGTTGGGGCAACAGCTTCGGCTGTAGGAGCCGGTTAAATAAACTCGCCAGAAGTAATTTTCGCTCATCTTTACTTCAGTAAAAACGCGTTTTAGATTATCACGCACATAACCCACCACACCGTCGGGATGTTTTTTCTCAATCAATTTAATTTGAGGTCTTGGTACGCCCAACATGGCCAACACCAGCGGGTGTTTCACCAGCCAGCAGCTAATACTGTTCCATAACGTTGGCTCCATTTTGGAATAAATCTCTTTTTGATCGTCCAAATTATCGGCGTCGATTAGATCGAAAAAGAGGCGACGAAGCTTCTTTTTCGTTTGAAGTAAACACTGACTGAGCAGCCAAGCGATATCGCCTGAGGTGCCGTGATAGTAAAACGATTTTTTCGGTTTGCTTTGATCAAAGTAATAGATCTTTTCATCCCAGAAATCCTGCGCATAGTCAGGTAGTTGTTCTCTAACTTGCTGGTATAGCTCTTGATACGTGCCGTATGCGCCCATCCCAAACATATTAAATAAGTTATCGAAATTGCCTTCCCGAATAAAGGCCAGCTTCAGGTGAAGTAATGCGTTTTGCCGAGGATTGACATCGACACAGTGGATAGTATCCGGTGTGTCGAGTAAATAATCTAAAGCATTGCAACCGGCGCTGGTGATCATGACTAATTTGCTGTCGGGGTTGATTTCCAGCAGTTGGCGATCGATTCGAGGATCTTCCCAACATTGGTTATAGATAAGGCGATTGCCGTGAATGTTTTTGAAAATAAAGTCGTGGGTCGTGTTGACCAGTTTTCGTTGAGCAGTCTTTATTTTCTTGATTTTCTTCATTCGGGTATCCTCTCTCAGTGTTTCTAATTAAAATAGCATGGTTAAGCGAAGTGGTTGTTAAGGTCAGTTTAATGTTATATAAAAGATGTGTAAAATATGTTTAATATTACCAGGCTACCTTTGTTGCATAATTATTGTGATTAAAAATAGTTAACTCGAACTTAAAGGGGGCTTAAAGAGATGTTAACTCACCCTTTAATCGGGCGATTTACACTGGTATTGGCCTAAGCGTGCAGGTCACTATGCAAAAGGGATTCGCGTCTTTTATGGAACAACTTAGCGAAAATTTGCTGGAGAATAGAGCGGCTATAAGTGCTGCGGCCTGGGATGAACGGCTGGCCTTCTGGATTTCACAAATCGGCAGTCCGCCGCTAACCACAACGGCCTGTATCGCTTTGGGGGTGCTGAGTCTGCCGGCCTCCCGCTCGACTTGGTACTGGATGGGGGTCTATCTGGTGTTGGTGGTGTTGATGCCGCTGCTGTACCTGGTTTGGCTGCTTAAAAAGGGCCTCATCACCGATATCCACCTTAAAGTCCGTGAGCAGCGAACGCGCCCCCTACTGGTCACCGTGGCCGCAGCTTTCATGGCCTGGGGTATTTTGCACTTTGGCGCCGCGCCTCGATTGCTGGTCGCCTTGGCGGCGGCGATGTGCTTGCAAACCGTCATATTTTTGGCGATCACCTTACGCTGGAAAATCAGTTTCCACAGCGCCTCAGCCGCCGGAATGGCCGTGATGGCTTGGCTGGTCATCGGCAGTTTGTCGATTTGGTTTGTGATGAGCGTCCCGATTATTGCCTGGGCCAGAGTTCGCCTTCAGCGCCACACCGTCGGCCAAACCTTTGCCGGAGCTACCCTAGGTGGGGCCATTCTGCTGTCTGTTCTTTATATGTATTTGCTGATTTAGAAGGGTAATCAGTAATTGGTAAACGGTAATTAGAGATTAAACG
>JAGRBY010001159.1 GCA_020433835.1 Anaerolineae bacterium
GACCAACCCGGCAGAGTTCTGGACTTTGCTGCGCGACGGCGTCGACGCCATTACCGAAGTGCCTCCGTCACGGTGGCCGGTCGATGACGATAATACTAACCCCTCCGGTCAGATCAGCCGTCGCTATGGAGGTTTTTTGGCGGATGTTGATCAATTCGATGCCCCATTTTTTGGGATCACGCCGATCGAAGCGGTCGCCCTTGATCCCCAACAACGGCTATTACTGGAGACTCATTGGGAGGCGCTGGAATATGCCGGGCTGAACCCCAATGCCTTGAAAGGCACGGCAACCGGGGTTTTTGTGGGGATTTTCGGGGATGATTACAAACTACTCCAGGTCAAACAAGGTGCGCCGACTTCAGCCTACTTTGGCACCGGCAGCGCGCATGCCATGGCCGCCGGACGATTGGCTTATTTTTTTGGGTTCCAGGGGCCGACTCTCGCTGTCGATACCGCCTGTTCTTCTTCGTTAGTGGCCGTGCATCTGGCCTGTCAAAGTTTGCAATCAGGTGAAAGTGAGCTGGCGCTGGCCTCCGGGGTCAATTTGCTGTTATCGCCGGAGATGAGTATAACCTTTGCCCAGGCCGGGATGTTGGCTGCGGATGGCCGCTGCAAAACATTTGACCAGGCCGCCAATGGTTTTGTGCGCAGCGAGGGCTGTGGGGTGGTGGTTCTCAAACGCCTGGCGGACGCTCTGGCTGCCGGAGACAACATTTTGGCGGTCATCCAAGGCTCGGCCATCAACCAAGACGGGGCAAGCAATGGCTTAACGGCCCCCAATGGGTTGGCCCAGGAAGCCGTCATCCGCCAAGCCCTATCCGCCGCCGGCGTTTCACCTGACCAGGTGTCCTACATCGAAGCCCATGGCACCGGCACATCCCTGGGCGATCCGGTAGAGGTCAACGCTCTAGAGGCCGTGTACGGGGCCAACCGGCCCCCTGACGAGCCGCTCATTATTGGTTCGGTCAAAACCAACATCGGCCACGCTGAGGCCGCCGCCGGGATAGCCGGGCTGATCAAGGTGGTGCTGTCGCTACAGCACGGCTACATCCCTGCGCATCTCCATTTTCATCAAATAAACCCCCATCTGAAATCGGCCCCGATCCTTATTCCAACCACAGGCCTGGCCTGGCCTCAAAAAAAGTCAACCGGTTTGCGTCTGGCCGGGATCAGTTCCTTTGGTTTCAGCGGCACCAATGCCCACGTCGTCCTGCAAGAGGCTCCTCCGTCTCCGGCGCCCGCATTGAACCGATTCAATCCACCCAGTCATATCTTGACTTTAAGCGCCCCCAATGAGCCGGCCCTGCAAGCGTTAGGGCAGCGCTATGCGACCTCCCTGACCACGCATCCGGACGTTTCTTGGGAGGATGTTTGCTTTACGGCCAATACAGGTCGGGTTCATTTCGATAAGCGGCTGGCCTTTGTGGCGGAATCGGTCGAACAGGTGCGTGGACAACTTCAACGCTTCCTGGCCGATCGCGCCAATCATAAGCCACGGTTCGAGTCAACAGACCAACGGCCCAAGGTTGCCTTTCTCTTTACCGGACAAGGCTCGCAATACGTCGATATGGGCCGCCAACTGTATGAAACTCAGCCCACCTTCCGCCGGACTCTGGCGCAATGTGATGAGCTATTGCGGCCCTATCTGGGTAAATCACTGCTTGAGCTATTATATCCACCACGTAATAAACCGGCAGCAGCCGATCACCATTCACTGTTAAACCAGACCGCCTACACCCAACCGGCTCTGTTCGCCTTAGAATATGCTCTGGCCCAATTATGGCGCTCGTGGGGGATCAAGCCTGATGTTGTCCTGGGCCACAGCGTCGGCGAATACGTGGCGGCGTGCGTAGCCGGGGTCTTCACTCTGGAAGATGGCCTCAAACTGATAGCCGAACGCGGCCGGCTGAT
>JAGRBY010000115.1 GCA_020433835.1 Anaerolineae bacterium
CATAGAAGCCTTTGTCGGTCTCATGTTCAAGAAAAACCTGGGTTCTAACGCTACCACGATTTCGTGCAGAGCTACCGACAGTAGAAACTATTACAAAAATTAGTTCTTTTAACAACAAAACATTATGAAAACACACAAAACTATGCCGCTGGTAATCTATTCGGAACGTGCCTTGGCTGTCATCCAAAGCGAGACAGCCGGACGCTTTGCATCGTCTGGAGAAGAGACCGGCGGCATTTTAGTTGGTCGCCGCCTGGATGGGCAGCGAATTCTGGTTGTTGCTGCTAGCGGCCCCGGCCCTCAGGCAACTCATCGGGCTCATATGTTCTCACCGGATGTGGCGTTTGCCAACCGGAAATTGGACGAGTTGCGCGACACTTACCCCGGCACCGATTACCTGGGAGTCTGGCACAAACACCCAGCGACCCTCGATCATCCCAGCCGTGGTGATGAGGCCCAAATCGTTGAAATGTTTGCCGACCCGGATTACGGTCACCTGGAGGAACTGCTTGCACCCATCACCCTTATTCGTCAGGGAGAATTTTCCCTTAAAACGTACTACATCGATCGCTCTTTAGTAGCTACGCAAGCGTTTTTTCAGCCGGTTCAGGATCGCGTTATCACCGCTGATGAAGCCATCGCTCTGCTAACGGCTCCGGCAACAGATAAATGGTATGCAACGCCGGACATTGAACAGCGACTGGCGGTAGAATTAGCCTACCTAAACCGTGAATTTGGGACTCACATACAAGAAATTGAGCCTGATATGCTGCTGATGGCCCAATCTCATCAGCGCCCACAAGCCACGGTTTATTTCATCCTGCATCCGGGTTTCCCGCAAACGCCGCCCACAACGCTGCTTGAGTATGAAGAACGCGAGTGGCTGGGGGTTGAGTCGCGGCTGTTAGCGGCTTGGCCGCAGGCCGACTTGACCTTGGCTCACATTGCCAGCGAGTTGATTTCCCATCTCCCCCCGTCCGCTCCGCCGCCCCGTCCTCAACCCCAATCTTCCACCCCACAAAGCATCTATGCGTTTGATGTTGTTAAGCTCATTTTGTTACTCGGCTTGCTGGTGTTGAGTAGTTTACTTTTCTTACGAAAACAGATATTGAATTCATGGTCTTAAGGTAACCGTTCATGAGCATACAACAAAAACACCCGATTATTATCTTTGCCGAACAATCTATTCAGACAATGCGCCAGGAGGCAAAAAAAGCCCGTCCCGAGGAAGAAACCGGCGGCATTCTCGTTGGCCGCCGATTAGACCACCGGCGCATCCTGGTCATCGCTGCTACCGGCCCCGGCCCCAATGCAGTTCACCATCACTATATGTTTTCCCCGGATGTTGAATTTGCCAACCAAGAGTTGGAGCGGCTACGTCAGGTTTATCCCGGTACGGATCTCATCGGCCTATGGCACAAACATCCGCCCAATTTGGAGCGCCCCAGTCATGGAGATGAGCAACAGGTCGCCGAAATCTTTAACGATCCCGACTACGCCCATCTGACCGAGTTGGTTACCCCAATTGTGCTAATCCGAAACGGTCAATTTCTGCTCAAACCCTACTACATTAACCGGAGCCTGGTTGTCTCACAACATTATTTTCAAGCGATCGAACGCCGTATTGAGCTAAACGAGGAGGCGGAACAGCTGCTGCGGACACGCCCGGCCCAAACCAATACAGGGTTCACCACTCCTGAAATCCAAAACCGCTTACGGGATGAGCGACAAACCCTTAGCCGCCATTTTCAGGTTCAAATCAAAGAGCAGAACGACGAGATTTACCTCACCGCTCGCTCAAAACGTAATGGACAGGTCACCGTCTATTTTGTCTTACCGACCGAGTTTCCGCGAAAGCCGCCGACGGCTCGGTTGGAATACAACGGGCAAGAGTGGTTGGGGGCGAAATCGATCTCATTGGCAAATTGGACTCCGGAAAGTTCGTTGGCGCAAGTAGCAGACGAGTTAGTTAGTCGATTGCCGGTGTCAAAAATACCTTTGCCGATCCGACAGGCTTTGGTCAGTCCTCAGCCAAATCTGCTAGAAAATTTGGGCATTGGTTTTATAGCGACTGTGGGAGGGTTGATTTTTCTTTTTCTGGCCTTACTGACTATGGGGGGATATCTGATATTAACTGGATTGCAGCAGACAGCGGCGGCTTCCGATATATCTGGGGCCGATACTACAGTAGATGTGTCTTCAGGTAATAATTCCGAAGTAACTCCCCAACCAACCACAACTATAGTGAATTCCGAATTAGCCATTATTGAGACTATAGAAAATACATCTTCAAGTAATAATTCCGAATTGTCACCCCAACCATCCTCAACTACAGCCCAGATACCTGACCAAACATCTCCCGTCGCAAAACCAACCAATCCTCCCACGTCGACCGCGACCTTCATGCCCACACCTACACTTACACGGACTACTTCATCTACCGATACTATGGTTGGAAAGTTAAAAATAATCACTACCATTGAGCTTCATAAACGTTTAGGACCTGGATTAAATTATGAGAGTCTTGGTATCTTTGACAAAGGCGTTGAATTAGAGGTTATTGGTAAAAATAAAGAAATGACTTGGTTTAAAGTTCGTGATCAATATAAGGATGATCTTGAAGTCTGGGTCTATCGAGAGCATACAACAATCGCTGAGGGCAGTCCAGAACAAATTCTAACGCTAGAAGCACCCCCCACACCAACACCAACCCTTACACCAATACCAACTAAGAAGCCAACCGAGTGAATCAGTGGAAACACTGATGTGCAGAAAATACAGAGAGAACGGAGATAACTATGTCTGAATTCGACCAATACGGCCAAATAGTCCCGGAAGAGGGGGAACAACCCAACCAGCAACCGCTGGAAAACCAGACTCAGTATAAACACACGAAAGACTCTTACTCAACCAAAACGAGACCGCCTCGACCAAAATCGAGACCAACCTCTGCATCCACTTTCGGAATAGAGTGGCCCCACCCCATCTTCATTGGATTATTCATCATCGCCATTCTGGGCATGATGGTCTTAGCAGCAGCGATGGGAGCTATGATACTGTTTGACCGTTCCATCCCAATACCTACTGCCATAGGCATACTCCCTACCGATACGCCGACACCAACGGTTACACCTGAATCGACCTCAACTCCAGTTCCTACTAACTCAGCAACGCCAACGCCTACTGAGACGCTGCTTCCTCCCACAAACACATTTACGCCTACGCCTACTGAGACACTGCTTCCTCCCACAAACACATTTACGCCTACGCCTACCGAGACGCCACCTCCCCCCACAAACACATTTACGCCTACGCCTACCGAGACGCCACCTCCTCCCACAAACACATTTACGCCGCCCCCTACTTTTACTTTTACGCCGCCCCCTCCTCCCACAATAACCCCAACGCCCATCTTAGCCACCTTCATTGTGGAGAATAAGGGCAACCTGGCTCAAGATATTTTCTTGAATGAAAATTTGGTATTGAGGGTACAGCCAAATGAGACACAAGCAGCTTTGGTGATGCCAGGTACGTACTATTTAGTGAATTGCTTTCCGGGCGAGATACCGCCCTGTGGTTCTACTGACAGATATGCTGATATTTACACCTCTTACACCTTTACCATAGAGCCAACAAGTTATAGTGGTTATACCACCATTTATGACGACTCTTTTACTTTGGTTATGGATGTTCCTGTGGAATGGCAAGACATTGACGGCAGGGCCAGCGATTGGCAGGGTATTCCGGTCGTTAGATTAACGGCTTCAAGCAATCTGGGGGGGTTCTTTAGTTCCTATTCCACCCCCGGAATTGAACTATTCGCCTCTAAGGGCTTGGCCCAGACATATAGCCCCATTGATATTCTCAACTGGTACTCTACACATTACGACAGAGACTGCATCTATCAAGGCAATCTTGATGATTATAGCAACCCACTTTATACAATATACGCCGACCTATACACTAACTGTAATCAAGAAGGGAATGTGATCGTGGTTGTGGCCACACCGGCGGATCAATCTTCCATTATCTTTATCCAGGTCCAAGCTGCCAAGGAACGCGATTTTGAAGCCTTATCTTATATTGTTTCAAGTATGGATGCTCTTGGCGACTTGCCCTATTAAAACGCAAAGGAGATGGATATGCTCATCATAGGTGGCTTTCTGACCGGCGCATTGTTTTTTACCGGCCTCGGTCTGGGTCTTAATTCACTATTTTTCGAGGATATCAATCCGTTTTTTCTGGTGATGCTGGCCCTAACCGGGGGGATGGTGGGCGGTATCTTGGGCCTCTTACTGCGCGGCACCGAACAGTTGGCCCATGCCTGGCTGGTGCCGCTAGGTTCGCTTTTATTGGCCTGCATCGTGTTGGGTTTTAGCATGGCCTTTGATTACTTCATTTTTGGCCCAGACGGAATGCACTGGCGCGGTCTCATCACCCTGAGTTTACTGAGTACCACGCCGGGGCTGTTGGTCGGCTGGATGTTGGCCCAACAGTTGAGCGATGAGTTGGAAACCAGAGTCTTGACCCAACCTGACCAGCGGACGAGGGTTGAACAGACAACGGCACCCTACACCCGGTCTGGTCCCAACCCGCTCATATCGTCGGAGTATAGGCTAAACGGTTCGACCCAATTAATGCTCCAATTGCAGCAAGAGACAGCCAACTTTCCCGCTTACTGCCGGAATACACAGATTACACCTGTACAAGGAATGGCCGGAGTAATATGTGTTACCACCCAATTGAACACCCGCCAGGGGCCGGTGCAGGTTTACCTCACCTGTGAGACTGATTATCCTCACATCCCGCCACGGTTGCAGCTTGAGAATATTTATGCCGGGATTGAATTGCGGTTAAGACCTTTGCCCATCCTTGAGCAGTGGAGACCGAATTACGGTATCAATGAAGTTATACGTGAGGTAGCGCGCATTTATCAGTAATCAAGGCAAAACAGTTATGTCTTTCATTGATTATATTTCAACAAACATAGGAACCATTTTAGGGGTCATTGCGGCAATTATCTTTGGCATCACGCTCATAATCGGCGGGACGATTTTAATCTTACATCTGCTGGATAGTGGGCCGTCGTCCAGCACTTTATCCCTACCAGAATCAGACCGACACCCTTTACCTCCACCCGCATCAGGAGAACCTAACCCACCGCCATCACCCACATCACCGCTTCCGGGCCGACCGTTGACGAGATCCGGCAATGGAACTGAGCGTCCGGGTCCCTATCCGCCTACACCTCCTCCAAAGCCCGCCATGTCAAATTTGGCAAGGATGGTTGAAAGGCATACAGCCGATCTGAAACGGGCCGGCTATGAAATTAGCGAATGGGCAGACCCGACCGGGTATGTGCTCGATGTACCATTACCCAATCAACCTGAGAGAAGTGTCAAAATCTACTTCGTCTGTGAGGGTAGCTTTCCCCACAAACCACCCGGTCTATTAGTAACTGCTGCGGTTGACATTAATTCGTGGGGAGAAATCGTTGAAGAAGAACTGCCTCTGCCACGGCTAAACACTATCGTTACCTGGAGCCAATCCAGCAAACTTGTGGATGTCGTCAGGGAGGTAGAAACAAAATTGTTGGTTAATGGGTTCAACCAATATGGTGAGATTGAATAAAAGTTGACTATTAAAAGGAGCAAAAAATTATGACAACCCCCAAATTAAGCTTAGAAGAATTAAAACGACGCATTGATAATGCACAAGAAGTGATGGTCGATGTTAATGGACGTTTAATCCCACCTGATTCACCCGAAATGCAAAAACAGCCCCCCGATAAGAAAACAACGGTCAAACCCACCCGTTGGTTTGAGGTGGAGGTAGTCTAATGAGACACGCAACTAAAGCGCAAATCAAATGGGCACCGTGGTACGAGGTAGATGCCCCTCGGCTGGCTCTGGAGAAGAAAGCAATGTCCACCCGTTTTCCGCAATTCACCTTGCGCATGTTAGAGGATAGAAATTTGGCCTGGTTTGGTAAGCTGGAGTCAAACAACAACAACCAATATGAGATTGCCGTTGTCTATCCGCCCGATTTTCCAACATCGCCGCCGGCGGTCTATCCCGTTACGCCCTCTATCGAGGTCAGGGATGGTCGTGGTAACCGGCTTAAGCATCAATACCCCGATGGGCATTTGTGTCTCTATTACCCCTCTGATCGTACTTTTCAAGCCAACACTACGGCCGCTACCGTTGTGGCGGTTAGTGCCGCGTGGTTTTTTGCCTATGAATATTGGCTACAGTCCGACAAGAAACATTGGCCCGGCCCGGAGGCAGATTAAGGGTGAAATCACCAAGCTTGATCCTATTCTCATCAAAATACGCCCTTGAGCCGATCCGGGCCGAAACAATGGCCCATCCTCATTTGGAAACGGGTGGATTGTTGGTGGGCTGCCGCATCGCTTATAAAAATAGCCCCGTGCTTGTTGTTCTCCATGCCAGCGGCCCTGGTGAGCAAGCTGACCGCCAGCCCTGGCAGTATACCCCGGACTCCGACGCTCTACAGGGGTATTTGGAAACCTGGCGGGCTAAATTCGAGCGATATGGGGCGGATTATATCGGCGAGTGGCACAAACATCCCCCTGATTTAGCGCAGCCTAGTGAAGGCGATATCCGCCAGGCCCGAGCTATTTTGGATGATCCGGCTTATCACCTGCCCGCCGGTGATTTACTACTGCCGATTACGCGCCTGGTGAACCGCCGCTTTCAGATCAATGTCTTCTACATGACTCGCCAGATTAGACAACCCAAGCAGTTAAAATATGAGGCGGTTCAGCATACAATCCTACTTCAATTACTTGATGAATGGCATCATGATCGACCAACACCGACCACTGTCGCTCAAGCCGGAGTCTCTAAGCCCGCCTCAACCTGGTCCAGAACGGGTCGCGTCTCCGAGCCAACACGGTTGAAGAACGAACAGAGCCAACGAAAGGCCCATCAAGTTGGCCCCGTACCGGAAGTGATGTCCACACCACCCCAAGCGAAAAATGAAAGTCCAACTATCGGCCTGGTTCAACCGGATGATCAAATAAGATATCAGACCCGACCTGTAGATTTTGTCGAGACCCACTTTGAAGTCATTGCTGATAAGAATGAGACGAGTCCTAAATCAGAGCAAACAGCAAGATCATCGCAGAGTCCTTCAATCTCTCCGGTTCACTCAGGCGTACCCGGCAGTCACCTAAGAATGGGCCGCACCTGGCAACACTTAGAAAGCATGAAGCAGCAGTATGGGTTTCATTTGAAGGTTCAGCCCACCCGGTTGGCCCCGGAGATGCTGGAAATCACCTTTCATCGTCCTTTACACGTTTCACCTGCGTTACGGCGGGGGAAAGTAGGAAAAAAGATCGCCATTAGTTTGCGGCAGGATGTAGTAGAGGTAGACACCATTCAAGTTCAAATTGATGCCAAATGGTATGACATTCAAGCTGACCAGATTGACTTTGAACCCATTGACCAAGTGATTGAGGCATTGATCAAATGGCTGGGCCAGAAATCGAAGCCGCCGGCACTACTTACGCTCTTAAGCCCAAGCCGCTGGCCGCGATCCGGTTTGGACTTAACCAAGCAAGTCATTGGGAACCTCAGCGAATTATTGACGATCATGGAAACCCACGTTGATGATCGCCGTCAGGGTAACATACCGGGCGCGTTTAGGTTTACCGACCCGAACCCTGACGCAGCCCAGCCGCAAACGCGTGAAACCGAACCACAAGTGAACAACAAGGAATTTGAATAACCCATTATAAGGAGAAAAGATGTTTGTAACCCTTAAAGAAGAAATTGTCCAAGAACTTCAAGCATTAGCCGCTGACGGGCCAGTGAGCAACATCAAGCAACCGTTGTACGGACGCAGACTGGATAACAATTCCGTTATTCAGGTATTGAGTTTACACCCGGAGGGTTTAATGCCCGTAGGCTACGCTCTTCACACTCAAGAACCGTCGCTCGCTGGGTTAGCCTCGCCGGTGAACGACGGACAAATCTGCCTTTGCCTCGATAACGCGAAGGCCCCCTCATTTTCTTGCTTTATTTATGACAATGCTCGGTGGCAGCCGGTGGATTATGAGATAGTTCGCATTCAGGCCAATTTTTATCAACGTTTACAAGGTTTGTTTGACACCGGATATCTCTTCGACAAAAAGGTTACGATCATCGGCTTGGGCACCGGCGGAGGGCTGATTACGTTAGAGTTGGCAAAAAATGGAGTGGGTCATTTCCAACTGGTTGATTTTGACCGTCTTCAGGTACACAACGTGGCCCGCCATGTCTGCGGATTGAGTGATTTGGGACGGTATAAAACTAAGGCTGTGGCCGAACTCATTCACAACCATCATCCTCAGGTAATGGTGACAACAGCCGAATATGATATTCTGGAAAATCGCGCCAAGCTAAAAGAGATTGTCACCGGCAGCGATTTGGTCATTGCCGCTACCGACTCTGAGCGATCTAAACGATTGATTAATCAGGTTTGCTGGCCGCAGCAGATACCGGTTATCTATGGCGCAGCTTATGATCGGGCCTTTGGAGGCGATGTTATCCGCGTCATCCCCCCCGATACGGCTTGCTATGAGTGTGCGTTTAAGCAATTGGTTGAGCTATTTGAAACGGCTCCTCGTAAAGGGGAGATCGATTATGCCGCCGAGGATGTTAGTAAGGTTATAGCCGAACCGGGTTTGGGACTTGATGTGGCCTTTATCGCTTTGATTATGAGCAAGATGGCCCTGCTAACTTTACTGCGAGGCAGCGAAAGCACTCTCGAAGATCTGCCGGCCGATTGGATTCTCTGGGGCAACCAGGCTACCTGGGTTTTCGAGAAACCTCTGGAGAGTATTTTTATGGAAGTACCGGTTAACCCGACTTGTCCCGTTTGCCGGTATGAAGCCTACATGGCCGCAGAGTTAGGCATGACTATTGACGAGGCTGAAGCCGCAGGAAAAGCAATTTTGGAGAGTATTCAACCAGAAAATTGATTCAAGACTTAAGGAGACAAAATTATGCCAAACAATAAAGCCCATATTAGCGAGTATGATCTGGTGGGTTCTCCGGACACCATCCCCGGCCCAAAATGGATGAGAAAATTAAGGGTAGATGCCGGCACGGCGGCAGTCATTACCCTCGATGGGGCCTATCGGGAAACGTTACCACCCGGCGGCCACATGCTGATTAAATATCCCCTTTTTAGAGAATGCAAAGTGTATCGGGTGAATACGAAAGATCGGCAACTAAGGGTCGAAACACAAGGGGAATTGATTATCCAAGAACCGGCCCCTGTACCTGTTGACCTAACCACGATGGTTACCTATCGGGTTGCTGAACCAAGGGTTGTCGCTCTGGAATTTAGCACTCCATTGGGGAACCTCTATGATTTTGCCCTTGAAGCTATGCGCGACGCAGTCAATCGGCTTCACTTTGAGGAATTTATGCAGGGCGGACATGCTGCGGAATATATTCTCCAACACCTACAGGGTCGAGGCTTAAAAGAATATCTGGGAATTCAAGTATTGAATGTTCAGGTCAGCAGTTTGCGCCCGGATGAAGACGTTCGCAAATTACTGGTACAGGAACAAATTGGAGTCCGAACGGAGCTAGCTGAAATTCAGCAGGAAAAAGTTCGCCATCAATGGGAGCAAGATCAGCAGCTTAATCAAGCGATGACTCAGCGTGATATCGCCAAACTGATTGAACTCAATCCAGAATATGTAGCCCTGTTTCTCCCCGACCAATATTCAGAGATTGTAGGAGATAGCACCAAAATTCAGACCAAACGTTTGAAAGTGTTAATCGAGATGGCCAAAAACGGCATCATTCCTCAAGATACGCTCACCCGCTTGAATTTGGCCGATGCCCTGGGGGATGCTGTAGGTGTGTTGTCCTCAGCCCCGGCAACATCTCAACTTGGCAGCGGGGGCGAACCCACGCGTCAGGCCTCCATCTCGGCAGACGAAAGAATTCAGCAAGAATGTTCGGCTCTAATAGCACGCGCCTATGATGTTGTTGTGAAGGATGAGCCGGGGGGGTATTACTATATCATTGTCAATCTCAACGATTACGAGGAGCAGGACGTGCGTGTTTATTTTGTCTGCACTCAGGATTATCCTAACCATCCCCCCCAAGTGACAATTGAGGTCGATGGCTCTGAAAAGGAATTTCGTTCCACGCATTCATGGCATTATAAACGAACCATGCTTGATATTTTGGGCGAAATTGAAGCGTTCTATGGCAGCTAAGGATCGTGAATACAATAACTTCCGCATTTGCGTTTGGGTAATTGGTAAATAGGTAGTGGTTATTCAATCTCCAATCTCTAATTACCAGTTACCAATTACCCGACAGAATGGGGTAAGTTAATTAATTCTCCTTCCTAAATAATTATTTATCCCATCTATTCCGTATAACCACGAAGGAGGTTTTAACCTTGAAACCTTTTATTTACGTCAGTGATTATCACAAACATACCGATGAAACCTGGACCGAGCAGGGCCTTCAGCCGATTGAAATTGGTGGAGCCCATGGTATTTTCGCGGCCCGTATTCCTTTCATCCCCAGTTTTCTCTCGGACGATTTTACCCGTATGATGACCAATGATGCCTGGGGGCGTAATCAACTGGTCGTGAAGCGCCAAATCAGGTTTATCAATGATTTGGCCAATGCGACCGAGCATGCCGCCACATTTGATTTACGCTATATCGCTAACCCGGCTAAAGATAGCCGACAAAAAGGGACTATTGATATAGTACTGCTGGGCAAAGTGTTCCATCGCAATATCCGTATGGCCCAAAACGTTGCCCTTGATCTGTGGCATAAAATTCAGGCCCATTTCCCCTTGGAAGACCCCTACAACTACCCACTTGAACCGGTTACCGATGAAGCTATCTTTCATGATTATTTTACCCCTATCCCTTTAGCCAATCTCAAACCTGGCCAATTGGTTGAGGTTCGAAAATTTGAGGATCGTGACCCCTACATAGGCGATACACTTTTTACCGGTTACCATCCTCATCGCTTTCTACCTAACCTTAGATTTAGCGCGTTGGGCAGTTTAATGGAAACATTAGCCCGGCAGCCAAAAAAATGTGTGGTTAGCATTAGCCTGAAACCAACAAGTCTCTTCAAAGAAGAGCTGAGAAATATTGAGCACATGCTCAACACCTACGAGACAATGACGAAGGAAGGAGAAGGCTGGATCAAACTTCATCGCAAAGAACGTCTTGATGATTTAAAGGATACTTATTGGTCTCTCATTAACCAACGCCATCATCTCTTTACTATCAAGGTTCAAATTCTGGGGGAAGGGCAAGCCCCTAGAGATGTAGTTCATGCTCTAGGCTCAGAATTTATGGATAACACAACCGAGGAACCCAGACTGTGGTCGGCGGAAAGCCCGGCCAATCCAATAGAGCTTGAAACAGCAATCAACAATTTTCAATTTCTGGAACACAAATTGTGGGGTGATAACAATAACGATCCACGCACCAGACGGCTACGTTTTTTAGTAACGGCCTATGAGGCGGCCGGCGCTTTTCGGTTGCCTATCCCACCTGAAAGTGGCTATATGCCTAGCCTGACCGTACGAGATGAAGCCTTTGTCCTACCTTCGGAAATGCTGATGCCTACAGACAAAGAACCAACAGTAGAGTTAGGGGAAATCATTCACCGAGGCACTCGCACCGGCATTCCTTTTCATCTCGCCCTTAATGACTTCAAACGTCACGCTTTAGTGAATGGGGCCACCGGCAGTGGTAAAACCAACACCTGTTTACATTTGTTATCCCAAATGTGGGCCAAATATCGTATCCCTTTTCTTGTTCTCTATCCCATTGATAAACCTGACTACCGGTTGCTTATGGCCGATCCGGAAATTCGGGAGGATTTGTTGATATTTACACTGGGCGATGAAACCACCGTTCCATTTCGATTTAATCCGTTTAACATTCCCAAAGGTATTCTGTTAAAGACACACATGAGCCAGTTGATGCGCTGTTTTACCGCTGCATTTACCCTGTGGGACCCACTGCCGGCCATATATCGCGAGGGATTACGCCGGGTTTATCTAAACCATGGATGGGATCTGGTTAATGGGAAAGGAGGAGAGGGAGAAGGTTCAATTCCAATGATGAGCGATTTCTACGACAGTCTGGTGGAAGCAGCCGAGGAATTAACTCAGGATTATGGTCAGGAAGCAAAAGGCAACATCCGGCAAGGGACAGAAATTCGCATTCGCGATTTACTACACAATGTCGGCCCTGCCATTAACGTCAAAGAGCCGGTCTCCTTTGCCGAAATTTTGCATCGCCCAACGGTTATAGAACTGGGGCGGGTAGGATCTAGCGAAGATATTGCGCTGCTTATGGGCTTTTTGTTGACTATGCTCACTGAAGAACTGCAAAGCGCCCAGAAAGCCATCCCGCAAGAATTGCGCAATCAACAGCATATTACCCTGGTAGAAGAAGCACATCGGTTGATGCCGGCCCATCATACAGGCAGTCAACTACAAGCGGATCCCCGCTCAAAAGGCGGTGAGGATTTTAGTAACGTTTTGGCTGAGGTTAGAGGATTTGGCGAAAGTATTATCATCGCCGAGCAGATTCCTGCATCTTTAGTGCCGGGGGCCATGGGCAATACGCACATCAAAATTATGCACTGGCTAGAAGATGCAACAAGTTTCCAACTCCTTAGTGACACCTTGAATTTAAACAAGCGACAACAGGAGTATACCCGGACGTTGGGCGTTGGCCAGAGTGTGGTCCGGGGGCGGTCGGGCAGTCCGGTCCATGTGCAAGTTACCAACTATCTCGATCAATTCCAACGATCCGATGACTCGCCCATCATTCAGTTTACCTTACCGGATGGCACGATTATCAAGGATGATAGTGATACGAGCCTTAAGCAATTTATGGCCGATCGAGTCCAATTACCTGAGGCCGTGATTTGGGAGCAACCTCAATCAAATGGACTTCCTCCACGAGCAGACAGGATAGAATGTCAGCTTTATAAAGACATCGTCAACCAAATTTCAAAAACCAAGATGCAAGAGGATGCCCCGGCCATAGCCGCGGCGGCTAAAGCTAAAGATTGGCCTAAAGTCCGCGAAATTTGTCTTCAACGGTTGAAAGATGAGGGCTTAACCGCAAGCATTGAGGTGGCTAAATGCTACCTAATCCGCCTGGCCGACCAAAAATTGGCGAGCCGTGGGGGGCTGACCAACTATGAAGTGTATGATTTTATTCGTGAAGCGATTGCTAACTTTAAGTAGTTTAAACCAAATAGGATTGGGCTATGATAACTCATTATAAAGGTGATGAAAAGAGAATCAACGAAGTTGATCTGGGCCGCATGGGTGAAATGGGTGAGATTGATGAGATAGACTTGGGTGTGACCGTTACTGAACAGATAGCACAAACTTTGCGAACGGATGCTCCGTTTGAGGCCCGGTTGGAAACCACAGCTCATGAGCTACGCCAATTGGAAGCTCTCCAGCCTGAGCAGTGGCAAACGTTAATTGAAGCTGAACGGCTGGCTATTTTGCAAGAGGTCGAACTCATCATTGCTAAAAACCAAGGGCGTCCGCCGGTTGAGGTTCATATCGAGCCTAATGCTTCCTCCGGTCTCCTAGGCATTTATTCGCCAAGCACCAACCAGATTGCTATTTCACAAACCCACCTCAACAATGATAATGTACAAAAGGTTTTAGAGACCCTAGCCCATGAAAGCCGGCACGCTTATCAATATTATGCTGTTGACCATCTCGATTTCCATCCCGATGCACCCGAAGTGGAAGTTTGGCGAGAAAACATGGCCAACTATCTAGATGCAGAGATGTACGGCCAAAAACGATACGAACGGCAACCTATAGAAATCGATGCCCGGCGATATGGGCGCGAAATTGTCGAATCTGTTTATGACGAAATCAAGAAATAAGGTGAGAAATAATGGGCAACTTTACGCAAGAAGAAATCAGCCAACGCTTGATGTATGAATTTGATTACCCGGAAAAAGGAGCCGGTTTGATCGCTGAACAGATAGTAAACTTTCAACCGGAAGTTAGAGCCGCTTTTAATCGCTGGTGGCAAACCGGACAGTTGACCTCATTTGCAATTGAGGGGTACACCATTGAGCGTCTCCAGACCGAACACAGCATGAACCCAATTGCCGCTTTTTTAACATTGGATTGGTTACTAACAGAACCGGAAGCAGCCCATGCCTCGTTACAGAGAGGTCACGATAAAATAACATAAGCTCCGTAATGACGCCCAGCTTTGTATACGGTTTTAAATAATCTCGTTGACGAAATCAATAGTTTTTTGCCTCAAAAGTGACCGTCACCCTTAAAATTCAGGTTGAGTCGCCGCTATCTCAAGAAATGGGCGCGTTTTCTTTGCTTTTTTCTTAGCCTTAGCCTGATTTACGCACTGTCATTCTATTCTCGAATGTAGCTGGTTTTTGTATTTAAGGAAGTTTTTGAAGATGAAGACTGTAATCCCCCGATCCTGCATCATTAAAACCATCTCGCGTGAGAATAGTGTAACTACCGGTACCGGGTAAAGATAAA
>JAGRBY010001160.1 GCA_020433835.1 Anaerolineae bacterium
ACCGCCGGAAGTGGGGGCAATCCACAGATTATAAAATTTACTCTGAGTGGTTTGGTCGATGCGCTGCCGACAGTAAATTACGTGTTCGCCATCGGGCGAAATTTGGATACCGGAGATAAGCGATAGACGGTACAGATCATCCGCGCTGATGTTTTTTTTTCGTCTTGGCATAGGACTCTTCGTTGGGTAAAAAATTTTCAGTAGAGCCGTAGGACACAGCCTTGATACAATCTTGCTCCTCGGCTCAGGATACGGCGATCTACTGAATTTTGTTTAACAAAAACCCTTGAGGTTTATGAACTACCAATTCTCTCAGCTCACAAATCTCAAGGGTCATTTTAATATGTATGAAATTATACTATGATTTAAGTAACTAGACCATCTCGTTCATTCGACGCAGATGGGAAGCCAAAACGCGCATAACTTGCACTGCAAAAAATGGGGTGTGATGAACCTGCCGCTTGAAGGCCTCTTCGTTAAGAGCAACCAGTGCGCAGTCTGTTTTGGCATGAGATGCATTTAACATCTTTGAGCCTTTCCGTTCTACGCCGGATATTGTTGCCCAAAAGCTACACACACAGGGCTGGGAATCGAGGCGACCGATCCGACTGGACGAATATGGCCGGTATCAACATCGAGACGGAAAGTAACGATGGTATGGCTGTCTTGATTAGCAGCCAGGAGAAAAGTACCGGAGGGATCAATCACAATTTCGCGGGGAGTTTGACCACCGGTAGGTTCGTGCCCCAAATCGGTGAGACGGCCGGTGGTTTCATCAACAGCAAAAAGGGCAATACTGTCGTGGCCTCGATTGGAGGTATAAATAAAACGACCTGAGGGAGCTACGCGGATAGCAGCGCAAGAGGGGCGTGCCTCTGCACCAGCCGGCAAGGTCGAGATGATTTGCACTGGAGTAAGACGCCCCTCAGTATGGGCTAGGGTCACCAATGTGGCGTCCAGTTCGTTGAGAACAAACAGATATCGCCCGCTGGGGTGAAAGGCTAAATGACGCGGTCCAGCCCCGGCATGAATGGTAGCAAAAGGAGGATCGTGCGGGATCAACCGTCCCTGGATCGAGTCCAGACGATAGACCATAATCTTGTCAAGGCCCAAGTCGGCTACAAATACATAACGATTGGTCGCATCAACTAACACGTGATGGGCGTGAGGGCCGGTTTGTCGATCCGCATTAATGCTGGAACCCTCGTGGTGGGCAATATCCGTAGCCGATCCCAATCGTCCGTCTTCCAGTACGGGGTAGAGGGCCACCGTTCCGGTACCATAGTTGGCGACCAAAAGCCAGCGGCCTGTGTTATCGGTTGTGATATGGCAGGGGGCCTCGCCATAGGCGGGCTGTTGGTTGAGAAAACGGAGAACTCCGCTTTCCGGCTCAACGGCAAAGGCGTAAACAGCAGGGGCGTCCGGACTCCAGTTATCAGTTTCCTGAACAGCATAGAGATAGCGATGGTGAGGATCGAGCGTTAGATAAGACGGATTGGTTAAACCGGTTGTAACCGGGTTAGCTGGATGCAGTTCGCCGGATTCACCATCAAGCATATAACTGTAAATGCCCTCGCCCTGGCCATCAACAAAATCCAGCGGTTCGGTGTAGGTACCAATGTATACAAACCGAGAGGGAGGAGAAAGCAGGGTTGGTTGAGTCAAGAGTAATATCCTTTTTTGCGGTGTCGAATAAGATCTTGAAGGTAACATAGAATTTTCTATTTGCCAACAATTAAGGGTAAGGGGGACTTACCGCTGTTGTCATGGGTTTCTGGAATATGGTATAATATCGAAAAAACGAACGGGAGACTTGAACAGGTTGGGGCACAAACTTAAATTTGTCCTCTCAGATTTACATCTTGGTGCAGGACAAACAGCACAAGGCAACAATCCATTAGAAGATTT
>JAGRBY010001161.1 GCA_020433835.1 Anaerolineae bacterium
TAGCCGAGCCGCTTGACCAGTTCTTGCTCCCACAGAGTGAGAAAAGTCTCAGCGATACCGGCGTAGCCCGGCAGCGACAAAAACGAGGTGGGTGATGTCTTGGTGATAAGTTCCAGGCCGGTTTGGGCCGCCAGATGGGCAGCTTGCGGCTCGTTGCGGCGCAGATGAACCAGAGCCAGCAAGCCTTGCCGGTCGATTGTTAGCGCCTCATCAACAATGTGCGTGTCCTGGCTGAGCAGTTCGGTCAAGGTGTGCAGGGCGTCTAGGGCTTGGTCTAGCTCGCCCCGGCGCAGCAGCACGTACACCTGGCCGCGCATAGCCCAGGCCTGGTTGTGGGCATCGCGGCGGCGCTCGGCCGAAGCCAGCACGTCGGTGTGACGCCGGTCGCACGCTTCAAAATCGCCCCGAAAGAAATCGATCATAGCCAGATTGCCGACACCGTCATCCCAGCGGCTGCGGTCGCCCAGCCGCTCTGAAATATCGATGACTTGCAGCAGCAGCTTTTTAGCCTTCAGCCAGCGGCCTACTCCGGCGTAGTAAATGCCGGTTAGCAGCGCTATCCAGGCCCGGGCTGATAGATTATCGAACGGTTCAACGGTGGCCAGCGCCTTGCGGCAGTACAGCGAGGCCAGCCGATGAATGGGCACAAAACCGATAATAATACCGACCGACGCATAACCCCGCGCCAATTCGGGCGATAAACCGGCCTCTTCAGCCAGATTAAGCGATTGAAAAGCAGCAAACAGCGATAGCATCGGCTCGTTGGCGAAGTAGTACACCGCCGTCAGCCCCTCGTAGGCCCGCGCGGCTTCCAGCCGGATGCGGCGAATGTGATCGGCCAGCGTGCGGGTTTTGGGCGGCTGTAGGCTGTACCACAGCCGCTGCCCAATTTGGCCGATGATACCCTTGATAATGTTGAACTGACCGGACGGTACCGGGTAGCCAAAGCGGGCCAATCCCTGCTCAAAGTGCTCGCGCCCATCTTTGAACTTAACCCAGTTGATGTACGCTTCGCCCATCTTCAACTCCCACATTGCCCGCTGCTGAGTCTTGGCCGGCGTGGGCTGGTCGCTGCCGTTGGCCTGAGCCGCAGCTTCGTCGGCCAGGCGGATGGCTCGCCGGAAAAAGCGCACCGCTTCGGCGTTGGCGTAATCGTGCAGCGCCTCGTCACCGGCCTTTTCCAAATAAGCGATAGCCTGTTGATGGTCACCGGCTCGATACCAATGGTGGGCCAGCACCTCGTACATCGGCTCCAAATCTTCGGCCGAGTAGGTCTGCTCGCACCACTCGGCCACGGCCCGGTGCAGCTCTTGCCGATGGGCGTAGAGCATTAAATCGTAGGCCACTTCCTGGGTGATGATGTGCTTGAAGGTGTAGGCCGGTTCGGGGGTGGGGGTTTCCAGCAGCGTGATGTCCAAATCTTCCAGCGCGCCCAGTTGGCGGGTTAAATCGCTCTTGTCAGCCTCGATGGGGTGCACATCGCGCAATATTTTGTACTCAAACGTGCGGCCGATAACGCTGGCGACTTTCAGGGTTAACTGCTCGGCGGGTGACAGGCGGTCGATGCGGCTGGTAATGACGCCCTGCACGGTATCGGGCAGGCGGGCCTCATCCAGGTCGCCCACAATTTCGCACACGCCATTCTCGCTCTTAATGGTGCCGGCATCGCGCAAAGCGTAAACCAACTCCTCGCTGTAAAAGGGGTTGCCCTGGGCTTTGCCCATAATCAGCGTGGTTAGCTCTTCGGGCAGGTGTTCAACCCGCAAGCGATGACAAATCATGGAGATGATATCCTCATGGGGCAGCGTATCGAGCACCAGCCGGATGGTGGCCGGTAGTTGAACGATGCGCTCATACTCGGACGGCACCGGTTCGGTCAGGGGACGGGTGGCCAGCACCAAG
>JAGRBY010001162.1 GCA_020433835.1 Anaerolineae bacterium
CCTCAGCCAGCCGTTTCAAGACGACCACGCCCACCCCTTCAGCGATGCCAAAGCCATCAGCCCGCTGGTCGAAGGTTTTGCAGCGACCGTCCCCGGCCAGCATCTGGGCTTTGCTGGTCATGATGTGCATCTGAGGGCCGGTTAAGACACAAACGCCCCCAGCTAAGACCAGGTCATTCTGACCGGTCAACAAACTTTGACAGCCTTCATGAATGGCCACGAGCGAAGAGGAGCAGGCGGTATCGATGGCCAGACTGGCACCCTTGAGGTTTAAGATATAGGCCAGCCGGGCGGCCAAAATCGAAGGTGAACTGCCCAGTAGGGTATGAGCATCCGCCTCCGAGGTAGGGGAGGAGGGCTGATAATCGCCGGCGCTGGCCCCGACAAAGATGCCACATTTGCTGGCGGACAGGGCGTGACCGGCATAGCCGGCATCTTCGAGGGCGGTCCAGGCTTCTTGCAAAAATAGTCGCTGCTGGGGATCCATGCGTTCCGCTTCACGGGGGGAGATATTAAAGAAGAGGGGGTCGAACTTGTCGATGTCAGCCAGCGTCCCCAACCACTTGCTGTAGCTCTTGCCCGGTGCCTGCCGGTCGGGATCGTAGTAGTGCATGACATCCCAGCGGTCGGCCCCAACTTCTACGATGGAGTCAACGCCGACGGCAATATTCTGCCAGAATTCATCGACATCGTTGGCTCCCGGAAAGCGACCCGCTAGCCCGATAACGGCGATATCGTTTTGGGCCGGGTAAGGCCCGGCTCCAGCCGCTTCAGTCGAGTGCGGCTGAACCGTTGCTCGATGGCCCTCCGACAGTTCTATAAAATTCCGTGGTTCCTCGATCGTGGTCGGGCGCTTCAACTGAAGCGGGACTGGAGCGTTGTACGTGACAGCCTCGGCGACAGGTTGAGACATGATTTGCGCCAGATGTCCGGCCAACTGTTGCAGCGTCGGATAATCATAGAGTCGGGTGGCGCTGAGATCCAGCCTAAAATCATTATTGATCCGTTTGACCCACTCTACCCCGGTGATCGAGTCCAGGCCCAAATCAATGAACTTCTCTTGGTCATCGATGTCGCTCAGGTCAACGCGCAAGATATCGACCAACTGTTGCCGCAGTTGCTGTTCAATTAACGTCTGGTCCTGAACGGCGCTTTCCGGCCGTGGGACGGGAGGCGCAGATGAATGAGCTAATACGACTTTTTGTTTGCCGGTGGTTCCAGGCATAGCCGATTGAGGGGGATAAACCCAATTACCTTGTAGCGATATGGTCTCAATAGCACGGTCCTGTTGTCTTTCCTCCCGCAACGGTGTATCAAACCAGTATCGTTTTTTAGCAAACGGATAGGCCGGCAAACTCACTCGGCGAGGCTTTTCCGACCCGTAGAGTAAGGGCCATTCGATCTCGACTCCCGAGACCCACAGTTGGGCCAGCCGATCAAGCTCTCGGTTACGGAGAACCAGCTGGATAAAGGCTGCTCCGGCCTCACCGCCAAGCAAAAGTTCTGATTTGAGGGTGCTGGTTTTAATATTGCCGCTATAAAGCCCCTCGATGGCAGGTGGTTCGGACAGATACCGGCTCAACCGCGCAATCAATTCCTCGACACTGGACACGACCAGAGCCAACCGACTATCCATTGCCTCTCGCCCCACCTGCAAGGTGTAGGCCAGGCCGGCCAATGATGGTGCAGATGGCGGGGTTGCTTGATGTTTAGGCTCACTTTTAGCTGTAAGCGAGACAATGTGCTGCGCCACAGTATTCACCGAGGCCGGCCCGGAAAAAACCGTGAAAGATAGGTTACAGTCATAGTGTTCCTCCGCTATCTTTTTCAACCGGTTCAACTGCACCGCATCCAGGCCATATCCGGCAAAGTCTTGCTCAGCCTCGATCTCGGTGGGT
>JAGRBY010001163.1 GCA_020433835.1 Anaerolineae bacterium
CTATACCTATGACAAGCAGTTCCCTATGTGGTACACCGGCTTACACCCCAACATTACCACCGCCAATTTGCTTTTCGACGCCCTTGAGACCTCCGAAAATCCGCCTAAAACCATCGCCTTTGTCGTTAACCAGTTCCCCGGCTCCAAATTTATGGCCTACGGACAGGAAGGCACTGACGAAGGCGGCGCGGTCAAAATCGCCCAAGATCGAGGTTACGATGTCGTCCTGGAAGTGGAATTCCCACTGACCATTAACGACTGGGGTCCCATTGCCGCTCAGGTGCGCGATGCCGATCCTGATTTTATCTACCTGGCCGGTCTGGGCTTGAATGCCAACGGGCTGATGGAGGCGTTACAGGCTATTGATTACCAACCCCGTGGCTTCTTTGTCTTGTGGCCGGCGGCCGGCCCGCTACTCGCTCTGGGCGATGCCGCTGAAGGTGTGATGTCGGTAACGTTGTTCGAAGAACACGAACCCTTCCTTTCTAACCCCGGCGCGGCCGAGATGGTGGAGAAGTTTGGTGCGGCAGCTAAAGAAGCCGGCCTGGGCTATACCGCGGTAGAAACGCAGGCTTCCGTCTCCTGGGCTAGCTGGCAAGTGTTGACCACCGCCGTCAAAGAGACCGGCAGCCTTGATCAGGATGTACTGGCCGATTGGCTGCACAACAATACCGTTGAAACCGTTATCGGCCCGGTTAGCTTCGATGCCAACAACCAGAATTACGGCCCCGACCTGCAAAAGATCAAGCAGGTACAAAATGGCGAGTGGATAGTGGTTTATCCGGCAGAGTTTGCTAAAGACGATGCCGCAGTAGCGTATTCGTCAAACTAAAATAGGACACACGCAGTTCATGTCATTCGTAGCCGAAGGCGGAGAAATCCCTACAGCGTTTGGTTGCAAACAACATTCCGGGGGATTTCTCGCCCCTTCGTCGCTCAAAATGCCATGAATAACCCATAGTTTCGATCAAACGCTGGGCGGGATAAGGCGTAATTCTTTTTACCCCTAATCCCTACTACCTACCCCTTACCCCCCAGTTTGAGCAGCAACTTGGGTTAAATACTGTAATCTGTGTCCAAATTGAACTAAACAGGAAGGAAATAGTATGTCTTCAAAACATCTGGTCCGTACCGCAGACCAGGCCGAATTTATAGTGCCCGATGCCTTTGCCGGGATAAGCAAAGGCTTCCGCCGCTGGACGGTTGTCGATCGCGAAGGTGGCTCCGTCCACCAGGAGTTTAATATTTGCGAGCTTGACCCCGGCGGCGCAATCGACACCCACATTCACACCTTCGAAGAGAGCATCTACGTGCTCGAAGGCCAACTTATCTGCGAAACCCGCGACGGCATGTTTGCCCTGGCAGAGGGCGATTATGGCGTTATTCACGTGGCGGCCCCGCATGCCTATCGCAATACGGGTGCCGAGCGCGTGCGCTGGGTGGAGATGCTGGCTCCGCAGCCCCGCGTGGGCGGCCACGGCGATACCTACGGCGTTGATCCGCTCTCCCATGCCGGGGAGCCGCTGCCGGTTGATCCGCGTGACCCACGCACGCGATTTTTTGGTAATATCACCCGTCAACACATGGACCCCGCCAAACAATCGCAGGATTTGCTGGCGGTGTCGGGCAGTATGCGCACCGCGCTGATGGTCTATACCGGCATCACCGTCAAAATGATGGTTGACAGCGATTTGGGCGCGTATCTGTCAACGATGTTTATGGTTCAATACGATCCCGGCGGTGGGGTTGGCAACCACGACCATCCTTTTGAAGAAACCTACATGATCCAGGAAGGGGTAGTAGAGGCCTGGTTTGATGAGCAGTATTACCTGCTAAAACCCGGCGACATCGCCTGGGCCGGGGTTGGCTGTGTTCACCGTTTCCGCTACCCGGAAGAT
>JAGRBY010001164.1 GCA_020433835.1 Anaerolineae bacterium
TTCGATAATTTGGCCGGTGGCGGTCATATCGCCATCATCCAGCGCGTTATCGTAGCGGAACTGCCAGCGGTCAAAGCCGCCTTGCTCGCATAAATCATCGAGACAGCTTTCCAGGGCGAAGGCGGTTTGGTTAACGCCAAAGCCGCGCATGGCACCGCAGGGCAGATTGTTGGTGTAGACCGCCGTGCTTTCGATATCGGTGACGGGGAAGGAGTACGCGCCCGTGGCGTGGCCGGCGGAGCGCTCCAGCACTTTCATCCCGACCGAGGCGTATGCACCGCTGTCGCCCACAAAGCGCCCTTCGCAGAAGGTTAGCTTGCCCTCTTGGGTGCAGCCGACGGTGTATTCCATCCAAACAGGGTGACGTTTGGGGTGCATCGCAATCGATTCGTCGCGGGTGAGCCGCACTTTAACCGGCTCTTGCAGCAGGTAGGCAAACAATGCAGCGTGGCCCTGCACCGACAGATCCTCTTTACCGCCGAAGCCGCCGCCGTTGGGTACCAGAATAATCCGTACCTCTTCCAGCGATAGGCCGAGCAGTTTGGCAATTTGAGTACGGTCCTCATACACCCCTTGCCCCTGCGATAAAACCTCGACGCCGCTTTCTTTGGGGTAGGCGATGGCCGCCTCTGTCTCCATAAAGCCGTGCTCGATCATTTGCGTCTGGTAGATGCCGTGCGAAATATAGGCCGACTCCGCTTTGGCCTGATCGAGATCACCCCGGCTGGTTACGGTTTTCGAGAGGATGTTACCGCCCGCATGAATGGAGGGGCTGTCGGCTTTGAGGGCTTCGTGAACATCGATGACGGGCGGCAAAACGTCGTACTCGACTTCAATTAAAGCCATGGCCTGGCGTGCTGTTTCGTAGCTGTCGGCCACCACGCCGGCCAATACATCGCCCACGTAGTGCGTTTCTTCGCCAACCGCAATCATCAGCGGCCAATCCTGTCGAATCAGGCCGATGGTGCGCCCGCCGGGAACATCGTCTGCCGTAAAGATGCGGATAACCCCCGGCACCTGCTCGGCGGCGCTGGTATCGATCTTCAGCACTTTGGCGCGGGGATGGTCGCTAAACTTGAGTGCGCCGTGGCGCATGCCGTCGATTTTGATGTCATCGACATACTCATGCTGGCCCAGTACCAGCTTTTGGGCCTTATATTTCGGCTGGCGCGAGCCGATTTTGCCGTCGCTTTGCGGCAGCGGCACTTCCTCTTCTTCGCGAATGGCGTCGGCGGCGCAGATAACGGCATCGACAATCTTTTTGTAGCCGGTGCAGCGGCACAGGTGCGGGGTGAGCGCCTTTTCCACATCGGCGCGGCTGGGCGTGGGATTTTTGTTGATTAAGGTGTTCGATTGCATAACGATGCCGGGGATACAAAAGCCACATTGAACCCCACCTTTGGAGACGAAGGCGTTGGCAAAGACGTTTTGGCGATACTCACCCAAACCTTCGGTGGTGACGATGCTGCTGCCGGCGATTTTTTTCATCGGCGTGATGCAGGAGAGAACGGCTTTATCGTTCAGTTGAACGGCACAGCAGCCGCAGGCCGCTTGCGGAGCGCAGCCGTCTTTGGGCGAAATGATGCCCTCGTGTTCTCGTAGATAGGTTAAGAGCGGTAAATCGGGATCGCCCTCATACGTTTTTGCCTGACCGTTTAGCGTAAATTCCATACAATGACCTCCTTGGGGATTTTTGACTACGGACGGTATGGTTTTTTCAACTTGCGGGTTTTTGTTGCGGTGTTTGACTTAGTTTTTCACAAAAGTCGATTTCTGTCAAAAAAATTAGGGAGTAAGGAGCAGGCAGTAGGGAGTAGGGGGAAATTAGTTTTATTCCAAATCTATATAAGGGCAGGTAAATTGTGAATGGTGAATAATTAATTGTGAATTGTGAA
>JAGRBY010001165.1 GCA_020433835.1 Anaerolineae bacterium
CTGGCAGAACGTCTGGACAAGATCGCGTTTCCCGGACTGACGGCTAATTTTGACGTGGCTAAGTCTGCCGCTCTGGCGATGACTTTGCTTGATTGGAAAGTATACGGACCTGATTATGCCCAAGCCATGGTCTCGACAGCCCAGGCGTTAGCTATAGCCCTTAAAGACGACGGAATGCCTCTATTTGCAGCCGAAAAGAATGGAACGACTTCCCATCAATTTGCCCTGGAAGCGAACCAATATGGCGGCGGGCAAACAATGGCCAAATTACTCCGACGCGCCAATATATTGACCAGCGGTATTGGGTTACCGCTTCCCGCAGTGGACCATGACTTAAATGGTTTGCGGCTGGGCACCCCAGAAATTGTCCGGTGGGGCATAAAACCCCAAGATATGATTGAAATCGCTACGTTTTTTAGTCGAGTATTCAATGACAATGAAACGCCAGAAACTGTAGCCCCGGATGTGTCGGCCTTCAAGAGAAGGTTTGACACCTTAACTTTTATGAGAACATGAAGCCGTAAAATATTACGGTCAGGACTTACGCAGTTCCAAAGCAGCTTTCCCTTAATCCCCACTTCTTACTTTCTACTCCTCGGTTTTCCTATGCAGGCGGAGCGAGTAAGGCATCTTTATGCGCCAACAGAAAATCGCGAACGCTTTGAGGGGCGCTGCCGGTCAACTCAGCCACGGTATCCGTAGCGACAGCCAAATATCCCTGGGCCGTAGCCGTCTGGAAAGAAACCAGCAGTTCGGCCACCGGTTCAGGAAATCCGGCTGCAACCATACCTTTGACGATCTCTTGCGCGGACACGTCGATATAGGTGACTGGCCGGCCGGTGATATCGCTGGCAATCTGAGCCAACGCCGTATATGTAACCACCTCCGGGCCAGTGATATCGAGCGTTGTCCGGCCTCCAGTTGTGGCCTTAAGCACGGCAGCCGCAGTGCGCGCGCAATCCTCGCGGGTTACGTAGCCCACCCCACCGTCACCGGCGGCGGCAAATAGCTGACCTGTAGCGATGGCTTGCGGCAGACTCATGAGCAGCATATCCATGTAAACATTGTTGCGCAGCATCGTCCAGTCGAGTGAACTGGCGGCCAATGCCTGTTCTGTGCCATAATGGTCTGGCGCAAGCAGGATAGGTGTGCCGGGTTCTGTTCGGGTGAGCGAAGTGTAGATGACATGCTTAACGTCGGCCTGCTCAGCCGCGTTAACGGCATTGAGATGCTGTTTGAGCCGACGGTCGGTCCCATCAACGGCATCGGTGCTAATAAGCAACAGACGGTCAGCTCCGGTAAAAGCTTCGGCCAACGAGTCCGGCTGCTCGAAATCGGCCTGACGCACCTCGACGCCCTGGTCGGCCAACTTGGCCAGTTTTTCCGGTGAGCGGGTAGTAGCGATGATGTGATCAACGTCGGCTTCGAGCAAAAGTTCAATAACCCGGCGACCAAGGTGGCCAGAGGCGCCGGTAACGAGTAAGTTTTGAGTCATTGTAAAATCTCCTTGAGGGTAAACTAAAATAGAATGGATAAACGTTTATGAGATTGGGGCAAATTTAGCCAAGGGCCGGATCGGCTTCACGTGAATGGCCTCGTGGTGCAATGGGGGCAAGTTTCCAACGCCCATAGGCGACAAAAACAGCCAGGACTAACAAAATTAGGTTGGGCACAATGAAGCCAAATTCACCTCGCGTCAGATGGAATATGGCAGCGAAAATCATTATCAGAGCCAAGCCTACCCCGGCCAGTGGAGTCAAATAAGGCTGAATACGGGTTAGCGCCGGCAAAATCATGCCTAAACCCCCGGCCAACTCGGCCAAACCGATAAATTTCACCAACCAAACAGGCACATCACCAACCCAAATCATACCTTGCGCCAATTGATCGACGGG
>JAGRBY010001166.1 GCA_020433835.1 Anaerolineae bacterium
ATAATTCATAATTCATCCCTCATAATTCTTAGTAGGACAAATCGCTGATTTGTCCGGGTTGGAACAAGTCAGCGACTTGTTCTCCTGAATAATTGCTTATGACCGACACCAACACACTCCTCGAACGGCTCCGCCGGAGCCTGCATATGTTGGAACAGCGGCAGGCCAAACTGGGCATCGACGCCCCGGCCAGCCTCATCCTCGAGATCGAGGACCACCAGACGGCCATCACCCTAACCGAGCAGCTGGCCACCGGCCACCTGACCGAGACCACCTGGCACGAGCAGCTTCAGCCGCTGCTGGTCACCATCGAGGAGCGTAAGGCCACTGAGGAAGTTAGCGCCCTGAATATCGGTGGGGTGAGTTTCAGCGATATCAGCGGTAGCATTACGGTAGATACTATCGACGCCAGTATCCACGCCGGGGGCGATGTGGTCGGTGGTGACAAAGTAACCTAAACCTTCCACATTACTCATTGGTTGTCCACACTTTGGTATGGCTGTTCGGGCTGGCTGCTATTGCTATTTTGGCCATTGCCGGTGTGACCATTCCTGCCGGACTTTCTGTCTTACAACCTACGCTGACCCCAACGGTCACCCCATCTCCCACTATCACACCTACTCCTCTGGCTTTTAATTCCGCTGCTGAAGGCGAATGCCTCATTGTCATTGCCACCTTCCACGAAACTGCCGCTAACCAAACCGAGCCGCACGTAAAAATCAAACGGGCGATTGAAGACGCTGCCGCCGAAGTAGGACTGGACGACCTGCGGCTAGAAATCGAACCGACCATCCTCACTGCCGACCAACGCGAAGAGGCCGAAGCGTTAGGCGCAGCCAACAATGCCGAAATGGTGATTTGGGGCGAAGATACCGGGGTGCAGGTGTTGGTTAACTTCTACAACTTGAAACAACCTGATTTCGATGCCGCCGACGTGCCCATCAGTGAAGAGGAGCGTACCCAAGTCGCTAATCCCAGCGCCTATGCCAAATTTATTTTGAAAGATTTACCGGCGCAGCTCACCTTTTTAGCCTTCTTTGCCGTTGGGCAATCGTACTACAGCAATGAACAGTATCAACGGGCGGCTGAGGTTATTGAGGCCGGGATAACAGCCGTTGAGGAGCCTGACGGTGATATTAACCCTGACGGACGGGCTGAGGCTTACTTTGGATTGGGTTGGTTGTATCAAGCCTTAGGTAATCCACAAAAGTCTCTGATCAATTACGACCAAGCCATCGACCTCGACCCGGAGTTTGCCACGGCCTACTACAACCGGGGACTGGCATATGCTAACCTGGGAGAGATAGAGCAAGCCGCAATTGACCTTGAACAGGGTAAACAGTTGGCCGACGATACAGCTTATCCCAGTTGGGTTCGAAGTGCGTTAGAAGAATTGGATATCAACCTAGAATACAAATAATAGAGGCGTAGGTTGGGTTGAGCCGACAGCATCGACCTCTGGTCCAGCAACGTTGGGTTTCATTCCCTCTCTCAGCCCCTGACCGACCGGCGAAACCCAACAGGTTTGGGCATCCGTGTCTCGCCTTGACCCATTCAACCCAACCTACGGCTCTAAATTCTCCATTCCCCACATGACTTATGTCCAGTTATCAGCGGCTAACAAGATATGTTAAAATAGGGGGTAAGGGGTAGGTAGTAGGGATTAAGGGGAACTGCCTTGCTGCCTACGAAAGTAGAAAAATAAAACCACACCAACCACACTCCCCATCTCTCCCCCCTCCTAATTCATCCTTCATCTTTCATAATTCATAATTCATCCCTCATAATTCCAAGGAGGTTCCGTGCCAACCCTAACCCCCCAGGCCTTTGTGGCTAAATGGAAAAACGTCACCTTGAAAGAACGCTCTGCGGCGCAGGAGCATTTCATTGATG
>JAGRBY010001167.1 GCA_020433835.1 Anaerolineae bacterium
GCAAAGGTTTCCAAATCTTCATATTTAAAGCGAATTTTATCGGCCAACCTGGCCGTCGATACGTTCGCTCAGGCACAGAGGGCAGCCAGAATATATTCCAACGGTGAGGGACCTCGATCTTCGCCGCCTCGCGATGGCGGTTCATCAGAGATCACCGGCTCGAGGTGACGGATGTGTATTTTTGAAGCCGAGTGGGTGACCATCTCACCTCTGGCCCGATTGACAACGATGTACTCCGGCGTATCTTTCATAGGTATTCTCCATTCAGCCACTAACTGTAGAAGTTTAAGATTAACGAGCCGATAATAATGAGCACAGCCCCCATCCAAACCCGAGCAGTTACTTTCTCCAGGTGACGACCCACCAACAGCGGCGAGAGTAAGATGACGATTGGCACATTTAAGCGACCCAGAGTTAACACCACGGCCACAGCCGCCATATCCAGGGCAACCCAGCGCGCCCAGGTAGACAGGGCGACAAAGATGCCTGCCAAAAGCTGGAATAGTATGGTATCGCGCGGAATATCGGTCAGGCGGATGGGTCGGCGTTGAAAAATGAGAAGTATGGCGTAGGCCACAGCCGTGACCAACACGCCAATGGTAACCCCCAGTAAGGGGGACGGCAGCGTTTCGAGACCGCTGCGAATGAAAACGGCGCTAACAGCAAAGCAGAAAGCCGTGCCTAAACCAGCCAGTGATCGCTGCCATGAAACAATGATGGCTTCATCAGCGGTTGGAGGAGCAGATTGGTCGGGTTTCGTTCTATCAACCATGTGAAACCAGATACACGCCAATTAACACCAGGGTGATACCAAACAAAACCGGCATGCTGAGAAATTCGCCAAAGAATATAATCCCAATCACTAAACCAAATAGCGGAATAGTGCCCAATAAAGCACTGGTCCGGGCTGCGCCTACCAATCTTTGGCTATGGCTCAGCAAAGTCCAACCGACAAAGAAATGGACAAGACCGGCCAGCCCAAAATTAACATAGGCTGAAAAAGGCGCACTCGACAGCAAGGTTAAATCCTCGGTTAACAATGAGATTGCAACCAGAGAAATGGCGCTGATACAGATTAATATAAAGGTAGACCAGTAAACATCAATACCCCGGCCTGCCCGTCTATTGAAGGACTGGAATAAACCAAATCCTACCCCTGCCAAAACAGACCACACTACACCTGTCATATGAAATCCTCTCCAATGCGTGTATTCGTTTTTTAATCCTTGTCCTACTAATCCCAATCCAAAATTTTGGGTAACTTACCCGCTTTTCTAAGCGATCCCACAATCCCCGTGGGGAAGAAAAGCAAGGCGATCAGCATGATGGCTCCGGTACCCACGATGTTAAGTTCGCTGCCGCCAAACTGGCTAAGAAAGAACTCATTGACGGCAATGAGAATAATGGCTCCTAAGACCGGGCCGGCGACGGTGCCTCTGCCGCCCAGGATTGACATTAAAACCATATTGGCCGCCACCAAAATAATCAAGAAGATGTTGGGGCGGATATAGGTTAAATATTGCCCCCAAAACGCGCCCGCAATGCCCACAAAGAAACCGCTAATGGCAAAGGCCAGAATTTTGTAAAAGTTGGTGGGGATACCGGCGGACTCAGCCTTGGTTTCATCTTGCGAGATGGCTCTGAGGCCCAGGCCAAACTTGGCATGTTTAATCCAATACGAGCTGTAGACGGTAACCATAGCCAAGATGAGCAGCGCGTAATAAAAGGGCACTTTTACCATTTCCACAGGCAGATCGATGAGCGGCAGGCTGAGGCCATTTGACCCACCGATGTAGTCCCAGTTATCGAACATAATTCTTATCATCATCAACAAGGCGATGGTTGAGATAATGAAGGCAGGCCCTCGACGAATGCGGAGG
>JAGRBY010001168.1 GCA_020433835.1 Anaerolineae bacterium
CGGATGCAACTTTTCCCAACAGAAACCTTGCCCAACTCGTCCTTATACTTTTCAGCGATATACTGATCACCGTCTATTGCACAAACGTAGATACTCATGTAGTTTTTTTGGCTTGCCAGGGCGATCAATGGCCAATCAACGATCTCTTTTTTATAGTTCTTATATTTAAACGTACCGTAACCGAGCATATTTGATGCAAACACAGGTTTTAAGGATGGGTCGATTTTTTGGATGAACTTATGTAGGAACGCAATCGGTTCTAATCTGTCTTTAGGAAGTAGAGCAAGATATTCTTTAACGCTTGTTGCCCCCACAGGCTTAAACATATTCATAAGTGTATTTTACATAAATTATTATCGGAATATAATTGCTATTGTATGGAAAAAATCGTAACGGGATTTGTGATGGGAGTGTTTGTGTTGTTTTTGGTTGTGCGAACATGGGACTTTTATGCTGTGCAACCTGAAACTTTACCTACGCCAATTCCGACGCCGACCACCGCACCAACGATCGTCACAAACACCCCGATTCCTACCGTGACAGTTATACAGCCTTCGCCGACACTAACCCCAAGTCCTGCCCCGTTTTCCTGCACCGGCGAGATTGCATGGGGTGATCGCACACGCAACATAGTTGTTTTTACTTTCGACGCCGGATCGGGCAATCAGTCAACCATTCCAGTTTTAGAAACACTTGAAGAACATAATCTTACTGCAACCTTTTTCATTACCGGAACTTGGGCAAACAGCAACCAAGAACTCTTACGCCAGATTTCTGAGGCTGGTCATGAAATTTATAATCACACGTATACGCATCCACATTTAACCCAAATCTCGGACAAAGAGATTAGGGATGAACTCACAAGCACAAACGAACTCATTGAATCAATAACCGGCAACTCCACGACGCCGTTTTTCCGTCCTCCGTACGGTGAGCGCAACCAGCACGTGCTTGACGTTGCCCTAGCCGAGGGTTACTGCAGCGTTTACTGGACGGTCGACGCGCTTGATTGGAAAGAATCCGAAGGCGTGACGAGCGAGCAGGTGAAAGCGCGGATTTTTAATAACCTTAACCCTGGAACGATCTACCTAATGCATTTAGGCGACAACATCACAGGACAAATCCTAGATGAAGTAATCACGCACGTGCAAAGCCAAGGCTTCGAAATCTTACCATTGTCCAAAGGTATTTAGGGCGACTACTCGAAAAACAACCAACGGGTCATATCCGATTCCAGCATCCCCCCTGCTAAAAGCAGATTAAAGACTTTGCAAGCTACTTTTTTTCAATGAGGCGCCAAGGGTCAGACCCAGCCCAAAAATCACAATTAAGCTCAATAACTTCATCACGATCAACAATGTCGAAACTGGAGAGTTTCGAACCATTAGAAAGATCACTATACCAATAGAAGCGCCGACACTCCCCAACCTTTCGATGAGTTTCGTAGAATATCTACCCGATTTAACATCCCCCTTATGACCTACTAAGAGCCATTTGTGTTCGTCAGGTAGAGGGAATAGCCCTCCCAAAGTATAAAACCATACAGTCATTTCCCTACTCCAGTAGGGCAAGCCTATTCCAATCAAACTTAACATGAATACCAATAAAACCCCCGTAAAGGTAAACGGATATATGGAAAACAAAACGAACGGCCCACACATTATCGCTACCACGAATGCCTTCTTCAGAGACGATTCAAGCGGTGTAACACTAGAATAGATCATCCACGTTGCTAATATTGCTGACGGGATCATTATTGAAAGATACGGTATTGCAAACCTAGATAACGAAGCGTCGTCGATGAGAAGTATGCCAGGTAATAAAACTAAGATTATCGTTCCTAGTAAGATTTTAACGAAACTTTTCTGCATACTTATATG
>JAGRBY010001169.1 GCA_020433835.1 Anaerolineae bacterium
CAAACCGGCGGACCGCCCGAAGGCTACGGCGATTACGCCACCCCCTATGAAGTCGAAGTACGTGACGACGGCATCTACGTTCAGGTCGATGAACCGGAGCACAAACCAACCGTCTCCGACCAAATGGTGCAAGTGATGACCGATTGGGGCGTCGATACCGTCTTTGGTATGGTCGGCCACAGCAATCTGGGTTTTGCCGATGCCATGCGCCGGGCCGAGGAGGAGGGCCGCCTACGCTACTTTGGCGTTCGCCACGAGGGCGCGGCTTCTTTTGCGGCGACGGCTTACGGCAAGCTCACCGGCCGACCGGCGGCTTGTTTCGGTATCGCCGGGCCGGGCAGCACCAATCTCCTCACCGGCCTGTGGGATGCCCACATGGACCGCGCTCCGGTGCTGGCACTCAGCGGGCAGGTCGATACGCAGGTCATCGGCCCCGGCGCATTTCAAGAGGTCGATCTTTATGCCGCTTTTGACGCGGTTCGGAGCTGGGGCCAAACGGTGCTGACCAATAAAAATGCCAGCAATCTTATGGCGCTGGCCATCAAACACGCCATCGTCGAGCAAGGTGTTGCCCATTTAATCCTCCCCAACGAAGTTCAGGAAGCACCCGCCCTACCTGAATTTCCGGCGACACCCAAACACGGACGGATCTCCACCATCGAAATCACCCCACCTGAAAACGAACTTAACGAAGCCATCGCGCTTATCAAAGCCGCCAAGCGCCCCAGCCTTATCGTCGGTCATGGCGCACGCTACCACCGCCGCGAAATCATCGACTTTGCCGAAAAAATCGACGCCGCCGTCATCACCACCTTTAAAGGCAAAGGGCTTATCTCCGATGAACACCCACTGGGCTGCGGCGTCTTAGGGCGCAGCGGTACGCCGGTCGGCAGCAGCATGATGGGGCGCAGCGATCTGCTCATTGTCCTGGGAGCATCTTTCTCAAACCACACCGGTATCTCGATCAAAAAGAAAACCATCCAGATAGATATCGACCGTATGACTCTGGGCAAATTTCATCCGGTGACCGTGCCACTGTGGGGCGAAATCGGGGCAACGCTCAAGCTTTTAGAAAAACGATTAGATGCCGTGGAGCGCCCGCATGTTCGAGAAGACATCGCGGCACGCTGGGCTTACTGGCGTACTGAAAAAGAAAAGCAGGTCGGCCATCTGGATGCCAAAGGGCGAATGCATCCGGCCCTGGTTTTCAAACACCTATCCGCTGCCGTGCCGGACGATGCCGTTATTTGTGTCGATGTGGGTAATAACACTTACAGCTTTGGCCGCTTCTTTGAATGCAGCGGCGACCAGGATATTTTGATGTCAGGCTACCTGGGCAGCATCGGCTTTGCTTTCCCGGCGGCCTTAGGTGCCTGGGCGGCAGCCGGCAACAAACGAAAAATCGTCTCGGTTTCCGGCGACGGCGGTTTCGGTCAATACCTGGCCGATTTCACCACCGCCGTAAAATACAACATGCCCATCTGCCACGTGCTGCTCAACAATGACGAGTTGGGTAAAATTTCCAAAGAACAGCGCGCCGGACGTTTTCAGGTGTGGCAAACCAGCCTGCACAATCCCAACTTTGCCGAATTTGCCACCTTGTGCGGCGGCTACGGTATCCGTGTCAGCCGGCCCGATGAACTAATCCCGGCCTTGGAAGCCGGTCTCAACGCCAACGGCCCGGCGATTGTCGAAATTTTGACCGATCCCAAACAAACATAATTGCGTTCAGTGAGTTTATAGCGTTTGTAGAGTTCATGGAGTTTGAAATTGATTGATCAGCCGTTGCTGAATTTGGCGACGACTAAATTTAGTAATTTCAGCCGTTGCTAAATTTGGCGACGACTTTTTCATATGTCGATCAGCCGTTGCTGAATTT
>JAGRBY010000116.1 GCA_020433835.1 Anaerolineae bacterium
CAGACGGCTGACACTGTGCCGCTCCTGGTATTCGCTCATGTCGATGCGAACCATGTTGCCTTCATCATCGAATAGGAACTCGGCCAAAGCACGAGCCAATTCGGTTTTACCGACACCTGTCGGTCCCAAAAAGATGAAGCTGCCGATAGGTCGATTTGGATCTTGCAGGCCGGCCCGGCTGCGGCGAACGGCGTTAGCCACCGCGGCGATGGCCTCATCTTGACCGACCACACGGTTATGCAGCCGATCTTCCATCTTGAGTAGCTTTTCGACTTCGCCTTCCATCAGTTTCGAAACCGGAATATTCGTCCAGCGCGATACAACCTGGGCGATTTGTTCGGCATCGACCTCTTCTTGCAGCAGTGAGCCGTGCGATTGCAGTTCGTTCAGCTTTTGTTCTTGGGCCTGAACTTTGCCTTCCAATTCGCGCAGCGTGCCGTAGCGTAGGCGCGATGCCGTTTCCAGATCGGCAGCGCGTTCGGCCTGTTCAATCTCGATGCGGGTTTGCTCGACCTGTTCTTTGAGCTGGCGCATCTCATGAATGGCGTTCTTTTCGTTTTCCCACTGCACGGTGAGTGCCTGGCTGTCTTCGCGCAGATCACTGAGTTCAACTTCCAATTTTTCGAGCCGTTCCTGGCTGGCCTTGTCTTTTTCCTTCTTCAAAGCTTCGCGTTCGATCTCAAGCTGCATAATGGCCCGGTCAACGGCATCGAGCTGAGTTGGTTTGCTGTCAATTTCGGTGCGCAGCCGGGCTGCGGCTTCGTCGATGAGATCGATGGCCTTATCGGGTAGAAATCGATCTGAGATATAGCGATGGCTCAAGACCGCCGCCGCGATAGCCGCGCTGTCTTGGATACGCACGCCGTGATGCACTTCGTAGCGCTCTTTCAGGCCGCGCAGAATGCTGATGGTATCTTCCACGCTGGGTTCATCGACCAGAACCGGCTGGAAGCGGCGTTCCAATGCAGCGTCTTTTTCGACGTATTTGCGATACTCATCAAGCGTGGTCGCGCCAATGGTGTGCAGCTCGCCTCGGGCCAGCATCGGTTTGAGCATATTGCCGGCGTCCATGGCACCTTCGGCTGCGCCGGCACCGACTACGGTGTGCAGCTCGTCAATGAAGAGGATGATTTGGCCGTCGCTGCCGGTAACTTCTTGCAGTACGGCTTTGAGACGCTCTTCAAATTCGCCGCGATATTTGGCTCCGGCGACCAACGACCCCATATCGAGGGCCACAATCTTTTTATTTTTCAGCCCTTCGGGTACGTCGCCACGAATGATGCGTTGGGCCAGCCCTTCGACGATGGCGGTTTTGCCCACGCCGGGATCGCCAATGAGGACCGGGTTATTTTTGGTGCGGCGACTGAGCACCTGCACCACGCGCCGAATTTCGTTGTCGCGGCCGATGACGGGATCGAGTTTGCCTTTTTGAGCCAGGTCGGTCAGGTCACGGCCATATTTGAGCAGGGCTTCGTAGGTGCCTTCCGGGTTTTGGCTGGTGACACGCTGATTGCCGCGAATGCGGGTGAGCGCTTGCAGGACGGCGTCATGGGTGATGCCGTAACGCTGTAAAAGCTGGGCGGCTTTATCGCCGGAGTTGGTAATAGCCAGCAGCAAATGCTCGGTTGATAGATAATCGTCCTTCATCTTTTCGGCCAGCTTTTCGGCATCGCGTAGAACGTTGTTGAGCGCACGGGAGAGGCCGGGGTTGGAGCCGCCGTATACTTTGGCCCCGCTTTGCAGTTCGGTTTGTAGGACTTGGACGAGTGTGTCGGGATTGACAGAAAGATGGCGGGTAATTTGCGGCACAACGCCACCTTCCTGCACCATCAAAGCCAGGAGCAGGTGGTAAGGTTGAATCTCGCTGTGATTGTATTCTTCAGCCAGTCGCTGTGCTTGCAGTACGGCTTCTTGGGCTTTTTCAGTAAATTTATTTAGGTTCATAGAGCTTATCCTCCGTGTTGTAAGGATGGATGGTATTTTGATGCACTGTATTGTTTGTACAACCTCCGTCGCAGGCGATAGGGGAAAGGAGATGCGCTTTATATGGCGCTATGGGCTGAACAGGTCTTTCAGACGGTGGAGGTGCATGTTTTGCATAGAATATATGCCTTAACTATACGTCATGACTGTTAGAATTGTAATAGAGATGTGTTAGCAGGGTATAAGAGAGTAATTGTGATTTATGCGGGCCTTGGTACAATGACATAGTCTCGTTTTACATCAACAGGACTTACGCAAAAGGCAGGTGACAGTCACTTATTGGTTGTAAATTGGCTTTGGATTAGCCCAAATAAGTTGATTTAGGGTGTCCAAGTGACTGTCACCTTTATAACTGCATAAGTCCTGATCAGATAGCTCACCTTTTTTCTTGCTCTAATTGTGAAGCAAAGGAGGTACGTTTGCGATGGGATAAGGCTGCGGTTTGTTTTCACGGCTAATATCGTCCTATTTAGCGCTTTCTGAATGGGATAGAAATAACAATGTGGTTGGTTAGTCGTAAAAGATTTGATCGTTTGCATGACAAATTACCCATTGTTTTTGTGAGGGGATATGTCGAAATATTAGGTGAGACGGTATAGGTTTTATTGATTGTATCTATGCTTGTGTTCCGCCGCTTGTTTTGTATAAGACGGTGGGGGCAAGCTTTATCGATGAGTTATGATTATGGGAAAAACGTTGCATTCCCCTCAAATGGATAGAGATCAAGCCCGATTGTTTTATGAGATAAGCCGCGATTTGGCTTCAGCTTCGACTCCCCATGAGCTACTAGCGGTTATGGTCAATTACGTGCGTGAACCGGAGTTGCACGTGGCTACCTTGTGCCATCTTGAGGTTGATGACAACAATAAGCCGCGCTGGATGGAAATTTTGGCTTCTTGGGAGCGGTCCGGTGGTTCAAAAACTGTTGGGCATCGGGTTCTGCTTGATGATTTTCCATTTGCACGATTATGGATCGACCGGCCGGAAGAAGCGGTGTTTGTGAGTGATATAGCCACTGATCCAAGAGTTGATGTTAATACGCGACAATATATAAATCCCTATACGGTAAGGGCTATTGTTTTAATCCCTCTCTACCTGGCGGGTCAATGGATTGGGTTATTAACGCTCAATTGGTCTGAACCTCAAGAATTTGAGCCAGGTGTGGAATACCTTTATCAGGCCATTGGCATGCAGATGGCGGCTATTTTACGCAATTGGCATTGGGTTGAGCTTATTCAGGCCGAAGCCCGCGGGCTGACTCAAGATAATGAGCGCTTTCAGGTTATGGTTGAAAAATCATCGGACATGTTTGGCCTTGTTTCGGGTGAGGGGGTCATCCAATATACTAGCCCATCTATCAAGGCTATTATGGGATTTCGCCCGGAGGAGCTTATTGGTCGCACGGTATTTGAATTTGTCCATCCTGATGAGCTTTTGCCTCTTCAAGAAAAGTTGAAGCAGCTTTTGGATAAATTAAAGCAGGTGATTGAAACGGAGTTTCGTTTTCGAACCGCTGATGGGGAGTGGCGGTATCTAGAATTACGCGGCCAAAGTTTTCTGCATTTGCCGGAGATTAATGGCATCATCTTTAACGCCCGCGATGTTACCGAACGTAAAATATCGGAAGCAATGAATGGCGAGCTTAATCGTCGGCTTCTGACCTTGCAAACAGCCAGTGCAATGCTTACCGCCAGTTTGGATAGCGAACAAATTCTGGTTATGCTCGCCCATGAAATGGTAAATCTTTTAGCGATGCGTGGCTGCGCGATTCATGAGTGGCTGGTTGAGGAAACCGCTATCGTGTTGCGGACTGCTTTCTCTTTAAATAAAGATGCTATTATTGATCCTATAGGAACAATCTATAAATTGTCCGATTTTCCGATGACCGAAAAAGTTTTGCTTTATGGGCATATTGAGCAATTGTGGATTAACCAAGGTGACATTCACGCCAGTGAATTAAATTATATGGAAGCAAGTAATATCCAGACACAAATTATGGTACCGATGAAACTTAAAGAAAAGGCCATCGGTTTGATCGAGGTCTGGGATACGCGGGGTGAGCATCTTTATTCGGAGGAGTTGCTTGAATTAGCGCAGTTATTGGCTAATCATGCCACCATTGCCATTGAAAATGCCCGACTATTTGAACAGGCTCAGCAAGAAATTGCCGATCGTCAACGAACGGAAGACGCGCTGCGTCAGAGCGAAGCCAGAAATCAGGCATTGCTTAACGCCATTCCAGACATTATGATCCGGCGCAAACGAGATGGTACGTATCTTGATGTACGTGCTAATCCTAATAGTTCAATTGTGTCCGCTGAGGACATGATTGGCAAAAAAGTGAGAGATGTGATTCCGTCGTCGGCCCCGCAGTCCGAATTAATGATGCAGGCCACTGAACGAGCGCTCGAAACAGGTGAAATGCAGGTCATTGAATATCAACTTGTGTTGCACGGTGAGACAAAAGATTTTGAAGTGCGGACTGTTCCCAGTGGTCAAGATGAGGTTATTTCTATTATTCGTGATGTTACTAAAGAAAAACAGCTAGAAGCCCAACTGCGCCAGGCGCATAAAATGGAAGCTATTGGTCAGTTGGCCGCCGGTATTGCCCATGATTTTAACAATATTTTAACTACTATTCTGGGATATGCGGAGTTACTTAGTATCGATCCGTCTTTGTCAGAAGCCGCCAAACAAGATCTTGAGCGTATTCTACGACAGGGGCAGCGTGCTGCTCACCTTGTAAAGCAAATCTTAGATTTTGCTCGTCAAAGTAAGATCCAAAAACAGTATATGGATCTCAAAGCGCAGATGCAGGAGACGATTACCCAGCTGCTTGATCGAACCCTGCCCGAAAATATTTCCGTCGATTTTACGGTAAAACCGGGCCAATATTGGATAACCGCCGACCCGGCCCAACTTCAGCAAGTATTTATTAATTTGGCGCTTAATTCTCGAGATGCTATGTCTCAAGGCGGCAACTTATATTTTCGTTTATCTCAACAAATTTTTACACAAGAAGATGCACTCCCCTTGCCCGAAATGACGTTGGGCGAGTGGATGCAGATCATCATTGCCGATACCGGCGCAGGAATTTATCCAAATATTGTACCCTATATTTTTGATCCATTCTTTACGACCAAAGAAGTCGGTAAAGGAACAGGGTTAGGATTAGCTCAGGTTTTTGGTATTATTAAAAATCATAAAGGACATATTACTGTGAATAGTCGCGTTGGTGAAGGTACAACGTTTACTATTTATCTTCCGTCCGCAACCGTGCTTGAATTTGAGGATCAACCGGTTGAGCCGCAGGACAAAATGCCGATATCTGGCAAACAGACCATCCTTTTGGTTGAGGATGAGGTTGCCGTTTTGGAAACGCTTGAACAGATGCTCTTACAATTGGGGTATAATGTTCTAACCGCAACAAACGGCCTTAAAGGGATTGATATATATAAACAATACAAGAATAGTATCGATCTTGTGCTTACCGATGCAACGATGCCGGAGATGGGGGGCTTTGAATTGAGACGGCAAGTTCGACAGCTTCGAGTAGATGCAAAAGTAGTTATTATTAGTGGGTATCCACCCGATGTCGATAAAGATATGCAACAAGAATCGGCTTCCATGTGGTTGCAGAAGCCCATTTCTTTGAAGAAATTGAAGGAAACACTTGAACAGGCTTTTTGATTTTTTGTTTTAACGCTTGTTTTTTTGCTGAAGGCCAGGTGACAGCCGCTCTTTTAAGTGACTGTCACCTTTTTATTGTCTTCATTATCGGTGTTTAAAGTGAGCTTAAATCGCGCAATTTTTCGAACAAGGCTCGTTGTTCAGGCGTGATTTTGGTTGGTAGTTGAACCTCAAGCTGGGCATAGAGATCGCCAAATTCGTTTTTATGGCGAAGTTTCGGCATGCCTTTGCCGCGCAGCCGGAATTTTTGTCCGTTTTGGGCACCGGCTGGGATTTTTAAGTTAACCTCGCCTGTCATAGTCGGCACGCGGACTTCGCCGCCTAAGACCGCGGTGTAAAGATCGACCGGCACCGAGACGTGCAAGTTATCCCCTCTACGTTCAAAACGGGGATCGTGCGCCACGTGAACTTTCAAGTAGAGATCGCCAGATTGGCCGCCGTAACTGGCATAGCCTTCGCCCCGCATACGAACTTTGGTTCCGGTTTTGGCTCCGGCTGGAATTTTTACTTCCAGGCGGCGTCCATCTTTGTTAAGTAAGCGGGTGGTACCATGGTAGGCTTCGGTTAAACTGATTTCCAATTCTTGTTCAATATCTTGCCCTATTTGACCCTGAGGCTGGCTGCGGAAACCGCTTTGAGCGGCACCAGGGGTTGCCCCCATATTGCCAAAAATCGCATTAAAGAAATCGGAAAAGGCACCGCCACCGCTGCCAAATAGATCATTGAGATCATCTGCACCATACTGAACGCGTACGCGAGGGCCTCCCGGACCATTCGTGGCACCGCCCATGCCGCCCATCCACTGGCTCCAGTCGAAGCCACCGGCTTGGCCGGCTTGTTCCCACCGCCGCCAGTCCGCGCCGAGCTGGTCATATTTCTTCCGTTTTTCCGCATCGCCAAGAACTTCATAGGCTTCATTTACTTCTTTAAAGCGCGCTTCGGCGCTGGGATTATCGGGATTGACATCCGGGTGATATTGCCGTGCCAGCTTGCGATAGGCCGATTTTATCTCTTTCTCTGATGCGCTTTTGCTTACACCGAGCGTTTTATAGTAATCTTTGTATTCCATTGGCACGTTTTTCTCCAAATATGTTGTAAATTTCAGGCCGATACAATAACTTTAGCCGGCCTAAGTAATTTGTCGTTCAGCGTGTAACCGGCTTCTACCTCTTGTACGATGGTATCAGGGGCTGCATCGCTGCTTATGATCGCCAAAGCTTCGTGATAGCTGGGATCAAAAGGTTGTCCTACAGTTTCAACCCGGACAACACCTTCTGCTTCCAAGACCCGCAGCATTTCGCGGTGCGTCAGATCGACACCCTGGCGTAAATTGTCATCTTCTGTCTCGTTGTGATTCAATGCGCGTGATAGATTGTCGACCACCGGTAAAAATAAGCGCAGCAGGCGTTCTCGTTCTTTGTCGCCTGCTTCTTCAGCTTGGCGCCGCTGTCGCTTGCGGAAGTTGTCCATATCCGCCTGCAATTGCGTAGCGATATTTTGCCAGTTTGTTTCCGGTTTTGGGTCAGTAGCTGGTGTTGATGCTTGAGACCTTGTCGGTTCTGATTGATGATTTTCAACCGGTGCCGGTCGCTGGCGATGTCTAATCGACTCATTCGGTATCAAGGGTTCTGCTTGAACCGAAGATTGTGCCGGTGCAATATGAGTCGGTTCTACCGTGCGATTTTCCTCGAACGGGTTGTATCTTTCAGCAAAACCCGTGCGTCGAACAGGAACGCGACGAACGGGGCGTCTTCCGTATGGATATTGTAGCATAGTCGTTCTCCAAAATAAACAGTTAGGTACGCTTCCATAATATGCTATTTGTGTTAGATTTGTATCAGAGAAATAGTAGATTTTTGTTAACGGGGCTACGAACGGGGTTTTTTAAGCTGATTGCCACGTCGAATGGCCTGGTTGCCGAAGCGGTCGCGCAACGTATCGAGTGTATCTTGGAGGCGTTGATGAGTCTCGTTGTTATCGCCCCATAGTTCTAATTGACGCGCCGGCGCGTCAAAATTGCTAACGCCAACCCCAATTAGCCGCACCCGTTTCCCATCAGGCCAAACATTATCGAAAAGGTATAGTACATGCTCGTAAATTTCGTTATCGAGTTGGGTGGGCTGCGGCAGAGTCATCTGGCGGGTTAAGGTTGTAAAATCGGCCCATCGAATTTTCAATCGAACTGTGGAGCCAAGCAGCCCCGCTTTGCGCAAGCGACGGCCAACCTGTTCCGATTGGCGGCGCAGCGTAGTGCGCAACTGTTCTCGATTAGTAACGTCTTGAGCAAAAGTCGTTTCCTGACTAATGGATTTGGCCTCATGTTCGGTTTCAACCGGGCGATCATCTATGCCTTTGGCCCGTTGTGCCAGATCGTAGCCGTGTTTGCCAAAGCGTCGCACTAAATCCTTTTCAGATTGGCGGGCGATATCACCAATGGTGTGCAGTCCCAGGCGGACCAGGCTTTCCGCCGTTTTGGGACCAACGCCCCACAGTTCAGAAACGGGGAGAGGAGCTAAAAATGCAGCTTCGCGACCGGGCGGTATCACTGTGATGGCGTTGGGGGTTCGCCCTTTGGGGGCTGAGGCTTTGCCGACGTTATTGGCAATTTTGGCAACTAATTTATTGGAGGCAACGCCCAGCGAGTTTGGTAGGGCCAGTTTATTGAGAATAATGGCTTGTAACTGTCGGGCCAGTTGTTCCGCCGGATCGGGTAGGTCGGTGATATCGAGAAAGGCTTCGTCAATGGAAAGCTGCTCAACAAGGGGAGTTACACGGTGAAGTTGGGCCATCACCTGGTTGGAGACAGCGCTGTAAGCCTGATGACGTGCGGGGACAACGATGAGTTGAGGACATAATCGAATCGCCCGCGCCATCGGCATCGCAGAGTGGATACCGAAGGTTCGGGCGGTGTAGGAACACGAGGCAACCACCCCCCGTTGGTCGGGCCGACCGCCTACCGCAAAAGACTGCCCGACCAATAAAGGATCGCGCTGTTCTTCAACAGCGCAGAAGAAGGCATCAAGATCAAGGTGTAAAATTTTCCGTTTCATCGAAGGTGTTCGCAGCCGGCAGGGTAAAGAAAAATTCGCTGCCCTGGCCTACTTCACTTTTAAGCCCAACGGTCCCCCCCAGTTTTTGCATGATGCGCCGGACGATGGATAGACCCAGACCGTAGCCTTGGGCTCGTATTTCGTTGAGCCGTGTAAATTCGGTAAATAAAATACTTTGTTTCTCCGGCGATATTCCGGGGCCATTGTCTCGTATCCAAAAGCGAACCATATTGTCAGATTGAACGGTAGCCCCAAGTTCCAGATAGGGCGGCTTGCCTCCATATTTAAGGCCATTGCTAATGTAATTGACCCAAACCTCTTCTATCCAGGGGCCATATCCAACGGTTTGAGGCCAGGTGTTGGGTAAGATAATTGTACCCTCGTACTGCTCTTTCAAAAAATAGAGGCGTTTTTCAGCCTGATAAACAATTTGCTCCATATCTATTGGGGCAACAGTAACTTCTTGCTTGCGTACGCCCGCCAACAAGAGAAGTTCGTCGACAATATTGGTTCCCTTTAAGCCATGTTCCTTGATAACCTTAATATTTTTTTGAATTGTCGAAGTGTCAAGTTTATCAAGAAAGGTTGTCATAAAATCGGCTTGAGTGAAGATAACGCTTAATGGATTTTTTATATCATGAGCCACAGTTTGAGCAAAGGCATCTAATTCTTTGTTTTGTTGTTCGGCTATTTTTCTGTGGTGGCGTTCTTCATCAAACAGGTGGGCATTCTCTATAGCTCCGGCAATTTGGCCGGCGATTGTTTCTAGTAAGATGAGTTCAGGCAAGGTAAATTGGCGAACCGGATTTACGGTGTCGACAGCTATCGCTCCAATTGAAGCGCCATGCGCCAGTAAAGGCACAACCATAAGGCATTGTGAATTGCGGACTTTCATGAGATCATGAATAGGCGTTGTTAACAGATCGGTTTGAGGCTGCTGAATAATAAAGGACTTTGCTGCATTAAAGATCTCCTCAAAAGCCGGTATGTTATCAATTGAAATAACCATATTTATAGCGCTTGGTACATCTTCAAGCCAGTGACTTTCGGCTACCACGGTTAACTCTGTTTGTTGATCATTAAACAAAGCAATGCCGGTTGTACCGGCTTTAAAGAGCTGGTTGATGGTTTTTGTTACGTCATCGAGAATGCCTGGTAGATCGGTGCTGGTGGCCACGATTTGGGCAATATTATTAAGCGTTTCCAACTCATCGGCTCGTTGTTTCATTTCGTCATGGGCTTTTTGCAAAGCTGTTTCAATTTGACGGCGTTGTGAGATTTCCGTATGCAGCTGTTGATTGGCTTCCGCGAGTTCAGCCGTGCGCCGCCGTAAAGCGGTTTCAATCTGTTCGCGTTTGGCTATTTCTTGCGAGAGTTGCTCGTTCTTTTTCTGCAGAGCCTGTTGGGCTTGACGTAAAGCCAAATGAATTTCAATTCGCGCTACAACCTCTTTTTGTTTGAAGGGGCGTGTTAGGTAATCGACGCCACCGGCTTCAAACCCCTTCAGTTTGTCGTTTGTCTGGGTTAGAGCACTCATGAAGATAACCGGAATATCGCGCGTATGTTCATGAGATTTTAGCTGGCGGCACACCTCGTAGCCGTCCATACCGGGCATCATAATATCAAGTAGGATTAAATCGGGGACGTTGTGGCGAGCATCATCAAGCGCCTGCCGGCCGCTCGTTTCGGTCATAACCGTATACCCAGTGGGTGAAAGCATGTCGCTGATCAGTTTTATATTGGCCGGAGCATCATCGACAACAAGTATTTTGGGTGGACTATCGCCATTTTGATGGTAACTCATAACTCTCCTCTAAAACAATTTTGTTATTAACGTGGTCGATGGTATAAAGGCATGGTAGTACGTGTTGTTACCAGAATAGCATGATTCTGTTACAAGTAGAATTACAACAAAGTTTAAATTTAGTTAGAGTTGAATGATGTGTAGAGGTCGGGTATCAAAAGGGTGATTTACGCCAGTTGTCCATATAGCCACCAATAATCATCAGCCGGATAAGCAGACTCAAGTTGAGGGGGCCAGATAAATGAGCCGGAGCGCCATCGGCTGCGAAGTTGGCGATCGAGCCGCTCGATTTGGTTGGGTAATTCCGGTTTGAGTAGCGCCGACTCAGCTTGGATAGCATCAAGCAAAGCCGAGATCATCACCCGTTTTTCAATATCATTGCGATAAAAGGCCATACTTGGCTGTCGATCATCTAGCAGTTCTCTGAGGGAACGTTCCCATTCACGCAGCCGCGCTTGTAGTTCTTGATTGGCCTTTTTTTCAAAAGCACCGGCTTGGGTACGGCAAATTGTCTCAAAGTCTTCTACAACCTTACGTAATCGAGCCTGTTGAGAGGAGTCAAGCGCATCGGTGAGTGCCATAAGCTGATGTTGGCGTATCAAATAGCCTCCCAAGGTAAGGTACATCAGGTCGTGGTCGATCTTTTTGCTGTAGACCGATCCACTATTAAGATAGTCGCTCATTCCCGCCACCATTTGCTCAACGACTTTTAAATCCGTCGCTAAACTCGTGTGTGCTGTTGACATGTTTTTTCCCCCTTGAAAGTAAGATTTGTAGGACAAACTTAAGTTTGTCCTACGGTGATTTTCATTCTCGTTGCTGTTGCGAAGCTTCTGTTTCACCCCTTGAAAATATGAAATCTGAAAAGATAAAAGTTACTTTGTTTCTATCAAAAATTACAAAGCAACTTTTGGCACTCCTAAAAATGAATATAGCCCAAGTTGAAGCCTTGGGCTGTTCACTTATTCCACTGCGTTAAACATAAATGTCATTATAATGGGACAAATAAGCGAGTCAAGTGAGGAATTTAAGATATTAACACACAATTGTATTTCATCCGCCTTTCTATAGCGGCACAACGCCGCCGTAGGCAATGCCGGTCAGATAGGCTATATCGCGCTTGTAAGTGGTTAAATCGTGGATATTAAATTGATTGAGGTGATTGTGGCCGCAGGCGCGGGCCAAGACTTGCATCAAATGGACAGTGGCTTCGAAGTAGTTTTTCAACTGCTCGGCCGATTTGTTGATGACCAGACGGGCGCGGAGATGGCTTTTTTGGGTGGCGATGCCCACCGGGCAGTTATTGGTATGGCAAGCCCGCATGCCCAGGCAGCCGATGGCCTGGAGCGCAGCGTTCGAGACAGCAACACCATTGGCCCCTAGCGCCAGCGCCTTCACAAAATCAGACTCGGTGCGTAGACCGCCGGTAATAATTAAGGTGACCTCATCCCGACCTGCCTGATCGAGATGTTTGCGGGCGCGAGCCAGCGCCGGAATGGTCGGCACAGAGATATTATTTTTGAAGATAGTGGGGGCGGCACCGGTACCGCCGCCCCGACCATCGAGAATGATGTAATCGACGCCCACCGCCAGAGCAAAATCAATATCTTCTTCAATGTGCTGGGCCGACAGCTTAAAGCCGATGGGAATACCGCCGGAGATATCGCGGACTTCATCGGCCACGCGCTGATAATCCTCAACGGTTTTCAAATCAGGGAAAGTGGCCGGGCTGATGGCTGGTGTGCCTTCTTGCAACTCTCGAACCTGGGCGATTTTACCAACCACCTTGCTGCCGGGTAAATGGCCGCCGGTGCCGGTTTTTGCCCCCTGACCACCTTTAAAGTGAAAAGCCTGAACATTTTTAACTTTATCCAACCGCCAGCCAAACCGAGCCGAGGCCAGTTCATAGAAATAGCGCGAGTTCTCAGCCTGTTCTTCCGGCAGCATCCCGCCCTCGCCGGAGCAGATGCCGGTGCCGACCTGTTCCGCACCCCGTGCCAATGCCACTTTGGCTTCTTCACTCAACGCGCCGAAGCTCATATCGCTGACAAAAAGGGGGATTTCGAGACGCAGCGGTTTGCGGGCTTGTGGGCCGATAATAAGCTCGGTGCCTACCTCAGCCTCGTCGGTGAGCGGGCGGCGGGCCAGTTGAGCCGTAACCAGGTTGATATCCTCCCAACGTGGCAGTTCCGTCATCGACACACCCATGGCCGAGACCTGGCCGTGATGCCCCCACTTTTTGAGACCGTTTTTGGCCAACTGCTTGATGTATTTGTTATGCGGCTCATCCGGCGTACCGTGGACATCAGCGTATAACCCCAAATAGTCATCGCGGTTGTAGGGTTGAGGGTGTTCTACGCGCCAGGCGATGATCTCGTTTTCGTCAACATACAGGGCATCTGCGTCGGGGTCGATCCAGGCGCTGAATTTGTGTAAGATTTCGGTGTTGTTGTACTCGCTCACGCCGGTATCGTAGCGATAATCCCAGTTGTGAACGCCGCAGATGATGTTGTTGCCGTCGATAAAGCCGTCAGCCATCAGCGCGCCGCGATGTTGGCAGCGGCCGTACAGCACCGATACATTATCGTCATAGCGCACGATCACCAGATCGACATCGGCTATTAGAGCATAGGTGGGTTGGCGATCTTTTAATTCGCTCCAGGTGGCAATTTTGACTCTGTTTTGGGTTGCTGGTTTTGCGGTAGACATGGTATCTCCTTGGAAAAAGTTTGGAAGAATGGTCTGGAGCATCAAAGCTTGCTTTGATCTTACTTGGACTAACAAAGCAAGCTTTATCGCTCCGAAATCTCTATTTCATTAAACGTGAGCCGGCCTGTTGGACGGTGCGTAGGAAGGTGAGCAGTTTTTCGGCGGGATCATCAGCATCGGCCAATGTGTCATACAGCAACAGTGCGCCGGTGAACGTTTCCGTATGCCATGAGGCATCGGGGGGTAACGGCGTATCGGTAAGGCCGTCGGGTTTGGGATAGGCTGTAATATAGAAGTAAGGGCTGGGCAAGGCCGGGTCGCCGGGGGCAAAGCCAAAGTTCATCTGCTCGTCGGCGTTTTCCTCATCAGCGGGATCGACGCCGGGCACGAGGCGACCGGAGAACCACAATAGCGCCAGGTCGGCGTGGTGCGGCCAAAATTGAACATCGCCGGTTTCTTCGCGCAGTTCGCCTTTGAATTGTTTGAGTAGGGCATCGATCTGCACCATCGCCTGCCAGTAATTTTCGAGCATAGCGGCGTCATAGACACCGGCACCGGTGTCGGTAAAAAGGCTTTTATCTATTTCTGGGGTGAAGCCCAAACTCGCTAGTGCTTGTAGTGTCTCTTCGCAAAAGGTCGCCGCCGACTGCCCGTGGAGGGGATAGGTTAGCCGCTCGCCGTGGCTGGTGGTGATGATCAGATTGTGGCTGGTTAAATCGAGCAGCAGTTCAAAGGTCACCGCGCCGGCCGGAATGGACGTGGTCGTCAGACCGGTTGCCGCCACGCGCAGGCTGATGTGCGACCAGTGTTTTTGCCGGGGCGTCAACGCGCGTCGTACTTTGCCAATCAGCTTGGCATAATTTTGCAGCGAACTTAGCGAGGGTTGCAATGCTTCGTATGATAAGGGTGGAAATTTATAGTTGGTCATTATGCTCTCCTGAGATTAAGTTTAGGCAAGTCCAATAAAACGCATCAAAATCAGGCGTCGCCAAATTTAGCAACGGCTGAAATTACTAAATTTGGTCGTCGCCAAATTCAGCAACGGCTGAAATTACTAAATTTAGTCGTCGCCAAATTCAGCAACGCCTGATCGACATATGAAAAAGTCGTCGCCAAATTTAGCAACAGCTGAAATTACTAAATTTGGTCGTCGCCAAATTCAGCAACGGCTGATCGACATATGAAAAAGTCGTCGCCAAATTCAGCAACGGCTGAAATTACTAAATTTAGTCGTCGCCAAATTCAGCAACGGCTGATCAACATATGAAAAATTATTCGCAAAATTTAGAAAAGGTTAAAATAACAAAATTAATTTTTTGCAAAA
>JAGRBY010001170.1 GCA_020433835.1 Anaerolineae bacterium
AACCACCCTCTTTGTTGAAGTTCCGGCCAACCTGCGTAATCGCTATCTGGTGGAGGAGTACGGACGCTTTCCGATGCCTGCTCTTAGAGAGGCGGTTGAGCGTTTAGAAAAACGACTGGGGTATAGTAATGCACACTTGGCGGTTGAGGCATTGGAAGCCAATGACTTAACCACCTGCTGCGATATTCTGTTGCGCCACTATTACGATAAATCCTATGTCCGTAGTCTCTCTAAGCGCAACTCGCCTATTCACCACATCAAACTTGACTCGCTTGATCCCGGTCACAATGCCGACAAACTCTTGGCTTTTGTGGATACTTTATTTAACGCCCCCTGATCACCTCAATAATCGTTTTCCTCTTTTCTGGTTGGGCCACTTAGAAAGAAAGTGCTCTTATATCGGTAAGTCGCAGCTTCGCCAGCCAGTGATTTAACGTCTGTCGCCAATTGCGAGCGGGCTGCTGTTCTTGGCGTAATTGCATATTAAGCGTCAAAAGGGCGCGGGACATTGTGCGACCATCCTGGAACCGCTTGGCCGGGTCTTTCTCCAAAGCGGTCATAATGATGTGTTCCAACTCGGGTGAGATGTTGACCAGTGTCGAGGGTCGCGGCGGCGTGTCATAGACATGGGCGTGAAGCATTTGGATGCTGGTTCCTTGAAACGGCAGCCGACCGGTGACCATTTGGTAGAGCATAACCCCCAAACTGTAGATATCCGCCCGGCCGTCGATAGGTTTGCATTGGCCGGCCTGCTCCGGTGCCAGATAGGCCGGGGTTCCCAGAATATGCCCTGTCTTGGTTATGCTGGGCTTGTCAACCGCAAACGCTACCCCAAAGTCAGTCAACAACGCCTGCCCGTCTGAGGTAATCAGCACATTCGATGGTTTGACATCGCGATGCACTATCCCTTGTTCGGCCACGTGAAATAAGGCTTCGGCCACCTGCCACCCGATATCCGTGACGGTAATTTCGTCAAAGCATTGTTGATGCTGGAGCAGCCCGGCCACCGAATCGCCGCTGATTAACGGCATTACCATATAAAGGTGATCGTCAAGCATCCCGATATCGAGCACCGACACAATATGGGGATGGCTGAGCCGAGCCAAAGTCTGCGCCTCCCGCTGAAAGCGCGTCATAAGCACCTCACACGCACCTCTTGAGGGCGGAATACAAACTTTGATAGCTACCGGCTCATCATTGGTCGTCAGGGCACGATATACAAGGCCAACCGCCCCCTGGTTGATAAGCCCTTCGATGTGATAACCGTCAATTGATTGCCCTATAGCGTTGTTGTGTATCATAATTCACCCTTTCCATTTGAAGTACACTACAAGGATAACAAATTTAGCGGGTGTTGTCTGTCCAACATGTGAGACAAATTTGTCATACATCCTGGACAACATCAAGAGAACGACAGCGGGAATGAAAACCGTAGAACAAGTCGCTGACTTGTTTCAACCTGGACAAATCAGCGATTTGTCCTACGCAATCTATTTTCAAGGGGAGTTTAGAGGCAATTCGAGCTATCGCGTAGCCGGATCGAGAATATCGCGCAGCCCTTCGCCCAGCATGTTGAAGCTCAAGGCCGTCAGAAAGATCGCCAGGCCAGGGAAGATAGCAACATGGGGCGCGACGCGGATCAAGCGCTGGCCCTGCACCAGCATCGATCCCCAGGTAGCGGTGGGGGCGCTCACGCCCAGGCCTAAATAGCCCAGGCTGGCTTCGGTTAATATCGCGCCGGCTACGTTTAGGGTGAGGATAACCACGATAGGGCCGATGGCGTTGGGTAAGATGTGGCGGACGATGATGGTCGGCGTGCGTACGCCGGTGGCGCGAGCTGCCTCCACAAACTGCTGCTCCTTAAGCGATAGGTAGCT
>JAGRBY010001171.1 GCA_020433835.1 Anaerolineae bacterium
GTTCGCCAAGTTTTTATAAAAAATCTTTGTGTTCTTTGCATCTTTGCGGTTCAATTAGGTTGGTTGGCCTAAAGGTGGCAACTTGGGTTAAATTAGTGGCCATAATTGCGGCAGAATTCAGTGAAATCATCATATTCAGTGGTTCAGTGTTTCAATGAGGCCAGTTGCCCTCCAATAGAAATGCACTCCCCCCATCAAGCTCCCCGTGATTATAACACAAGCCCAACCGACTCAAAGAATGGTAACTTTTGCCTCTGCCGACTGGCTAAGGCATAATACAAACGTTATTGCAACTGGGAAATGATGGTATATAAGGATGGAAACGCGATGAGTGATGAAGTTCGTGAAACAACGCAATGGCGGCTGTTTTTGCCTGACGACTCGGGAACAGGTCAGGTTTTTCCCATTGCTGAAGGGTCAACATTTACCATTGGCCGGGAAGCGGATAACAGCCTGTCGTTAGACGACTCACAAATTTCTGGACATCATGCCAGGGTTCGTATCCAGGGTGATCATTTAATTATTGAAGATTTGGGAACCACCAACGGCACTATCGTCAATGGCGAAACCTTAAAACGGCCTCACGTTTTGCAAGATGGCGATGTCATTAGCCTGGGTAGCCGGCGGCTTGTCGTCCAAAATGTCGAAACCGTAATCGAGCCGATTGCGGCTCCGGTTGCTGCCGCAGCCCCGCCTCAACGGCGTAACGAGCTAACTCCGTGGCTTATCGCCGCGATAGTGGTGGTTGCGCTCTCTGTTTTTGGATTGTTCCTTATTGGGCTGGCTTTACTCTTCTCATCCCTGTTTAGCCAGTCATCGGTGGCCGTAATACCTACGCCCGTAGCGCTGCCCACCAATTCGGTGCCCGTTATCCTCATCAATGAAGCTCCCGATCAAAATAGCACCATCGACCCGGACCAAACCGTAACGCTGGCCGCAATCGCCTCCGATCCGGCCGGTATTATCCGGGTTGAACTGTGGGTTGACAACGCCAAGGTCGATGAGATGAGCAACCAACTCGATCAGAACACCCCGTCGATGACGGTTGGCTTTCAGTGGTCAACCCCCACGCCGGGAACCTACGCGCTTCAAATAAGAGCCTACAATGGCCTCGGAGCGGTACGTATCGAGCCGGTGACGATGATTACCGTCGCCGGGACCGAACCAACGGCCACCATCGCCGCTTTGACCAACCCAGAGCCGACATCGACTGCCATACCAGCGCCACCGACCGTCACCAACACCCCGGCCCCCATAGACACGCCGGTGGTGGGTACGGTGACGCCGGTTGCAACCGTGGCTTCGCTTTTGCTTAAAGTGCCGGTCATGGTTGTTAGAACCGGGCCAAGCACGCTGTATGATTCAATTGGTCGTTTAAATGAAAACGATCAGCCTGAAATTATCGGCCAGGCCGATATCGGCGAAGGCGATTGGTGGCAAATTCGCTACGACGCCGCGCCCGACAAGGTGGGTTGGGTTTCAGCCGACCCCGATTTAGGCATCGCCTTGAATCCGTTCAACGTGGTGCAGGTTACGCCGCCGCCGCCGCCAACCGCCATTCCATCAGACACGCCGCTGCCAACCAACACCGTACCGGCTACCAATACGCCGATTCCAACTGCTACACCGCTGCCGCCCACCAATACACCAACCGCCACTCCAACTGACACCCCGCCGCCGCCCACCGTCATCCGTCCGCCCGACGGACAGACATTATTGATTGTCGGCAACCGCAGTTATGCCAATCAATCCGCGCGGCTAACCCTATCCGGCGGCAAATCAGTCGGCGGCGGCTTAGAAATCGACCCACCGCCGGGTAACGAAGTTCAGGTTGTGCTTGAGCCGGATTCTTACCGCGCTTTATGGAGCGCC
>JAGRBY010001172.1 GCA_020433835.1 Anaerolineae bacterium
AAGGTGAGGATGTGTGGGTCAAGATATGCGGCATTGTCGAGAACGGTAAACGCAGCAATCCTGACTTTACGGCCCAAGATTTACTTGATCCGGCTGCCGGTTTACTCGATGGACTGTTAGGCATCAGCTACTTCACCACCGACAAAAAAGAACATCACAACCCCGATCATCCGCCTATCGCCGATTTGGATACACTCCCCTTTCCGGCTTACCACTTTTTCAAAATGAGTCGCTACACAAATCTCCAACCCGCCACCGACGCTATCGACGGCGCGCGATCTTTCTCGGTGATGACCTCGCGCGGTTGTCCTTATCGCTGCACCTTCTGCTCGCAAAGCATTATGCCGATTAAGTGGCGTGCACGCAGCCCCGAAAGTGTACTGGCCGAATGGAAGCATCTGGTTGAAAATTTCGATGCGCAAGAAATCGGCGTGCTGGATGACTCGGCCAATATTCAGGTTGACCGGCTGGAGAAAATCGCCGACCTGTTTATCGAGAATAAGGTTAATCACGTTCCCTGGATTTTTGTGAACGGTATTCGCGCTAACCTGGCAACCAAAGAGCTGCTGGGCAAACTGAAAAAAGCGGGTCTGAAGCGAACCGCCTTTGGCGTCGAAAGCGGCGATCCCGATGTCTTGTTGTCGATTGATAAGAAGATCGATCACGACACCATCCGCCAGGCCTTCAAAAATGCCAAAGCCGTTGGGCTGGAAACCATCGGTTTCTTCATCATCGGCCTGCCCGGTGAAACCGAAGAGTCGATGGAAAAAACCATTCAGTTCGCCTGTGAAGTCGATCCGATGATCGCCAACTTCTCGATGATGACGCCCTATCCGGGCACCAAAGTCTTTGAAATCGCCAAGCGACAGGGGCGGCTGCTTCTGGATGACTGGGAAGATTACGTCTTCTTTGACGGTCGCGCCCGCTACGAGTTGGGCGATATGACGGCTGAATTGATCGAGCGCAAATGGAAAGAAGCCTATCGTCGCTTCTACCTACGTCCGCACCGCGTGGCCGGAACACTGATGCGTAAAGATTTCTGGATCAACTGGCGGCGTACCTTTAAAGTGGCCTTTAACACGCTCTTCCCCAAGAAAGAAAAAGCGGAACTGCGTAAATCTGTTGAAGTTGAAGCCGCAGCCTAATCTGGGCTGACCCATCGGAGGAAATTTTGAGAGTACTACTTGCCAGTCCCGAATCAGAAGTTTGGAACAGCCGCAAACACGTGCATATGGGCTTGGGCTATCTGGCCGGCTCGCTGCGGGCGCACGGTTATGAATGCGAAATTTGGGATGCATCCGTCGAGGAAGACGTTGAGTCCTTTGACCAAAAGCTGGCCCGCGACCCGTTTGATATTGTTTGTCTATCCGCGCCGACGCCGTTGATTGTCAATGCCTGGGAGTCGGCCAAAACCGCCAAAAAACATGGTGCGATCACCATTCTTGGTGGCCCACACTTAACTCTTATGCCGCATGAGTCGATGGAAAAAGATCAGGTCGATCTGGTGGTACGCGGCGAAGCCGAATACACCATCGTCGAAATCATGCAGGCTTTCGAAAAACAGGCCGAAATCAATCGCGCCCGAAACCAGTCTCCCATTACCCCTCACCATTTCGATAGCGAAGCCGGTTGGGGCCACATTATGGGCCTGTCGTGGCGCAACGAGGCCGGCAAAATTATGCACAACCTCGACCGCCCACTGCCGGATGATATTGATGCCCTGCCTTTTCCGGCGTTTGATATGTTCAAAATCGACCGTTACACCAACCTCAACCCTCTGACCGAAGGGCTGGATATGAACGCCCGCGCCTTCACCATTGTGACCTCGCGCGGTTGTCCTTACAAATGTACCTAC
>JAGRBY010001173.1 GCA_020433835.1 Anaerolineae bacterium
AACGCCGAATGGTGGCTGAGCCTGCTGAGCGGAAACCCACGTCGATATAGGGTCAATGGAAACAACGGCTACCACACTGTGAACGGAACCAACGGTACAGCCCCGGTCCAATCGGGAGAGGCTGAGCCGTTCCCCCAATATTGGCTGCACCTCCTGAGCGGCGGGCAAAATTACAACGGCAATGGCCGCGGCCCGGTATCGACGCCGTTACCGGCAGTCGATTTAGATGCCAAACATTGGTTGAAGATTTTAGCAGGGAAATAAATAACCCAAGTTGCCCCTTAGCTGTCCAAACCGGGGAGTGGGGAGTAAGAAGTAGGGAGTAAGGAGGAGGCAAAACCGATTACTTCTTATTCTTTACTCCTGACTTCCCACGGGTTTAGGACTGAAGATGGTAGCAACTGGGGTGAAATAGCTACTAAGGTAGAAAACTTATGAAAAAAACAGAGACATCCAATCATATTGATTACGCTGCGCTGGCTAAGCAAGCTCGTCAGGAGCGTACCCAACATTTAGCACAGCTAGTCAATAACGGGTGGGCATTGGCCACCCAACTGTTCAAGCGACAACCGGCGGCCGCGAAGCCGGTTAACCCAAACCTGCGGACGAACCGGCGTCGTATTTAGGCGGTGTCCTAAAAATATATACCTGGAGCGTCAAAGTTTACTTTGACCTAACCGAGAATGACAAAGCAAGCTTTGTCGCTCCAGTAAATCTCCATTTCCGTTGCTGTAGCGCAGCTTCTGGCGCACTCCTTTGTTTATAAAATTCCTCGCAAACCTTTTGTGTCAAAGCAATTTATGCTATACTTAAACAAACTCCATCGTTTTTCAACCGCTCTTCTCTTTCCCTCACCCTAATCGATCCCTATACTATTGATTTATTCAGCCGGTCAGTTTACAGGCGCTTTGTTGTGGTCATTGCAGCGTTGTATTTTGTTCGGCGTGCTCTATTCGAGCAGAAATGGAGGATTAACCCATGTCTGATGAACAACAAACTCGTCTCACTCAAGAGAGTTCATCACGCCGCTTCCGGGATTATGTGGCCAGGGGGTTTGCGGTTATTATTGTGCTGGGGATGATTATTATGATGATCACCGCCATGCAGACAACGGTCAATGCGGAATCGCCGGAGCAGTTTCCCCAGGATTGGGGCTATTCAGTCTGGGGCCAGTCTGATGGTTACGACAGCGATGGGCAAGCTGCCGATGTCGGCATACTCGACGAGCCGCAAATGTTCTTCCCAATCCTTTACATCAGCGGTGGTGGTAGTGCTCCTGCCAACGCCGAGATTGGATCAATCAGCGGTTACACTGGCATCGAACAAACCGAGACTAATTTTCAGGTGCGTTTGGCAAATCATGCCGAAGGATTCTATGATATTTATCTGACGAATTCTGTTAATGGGGGCAAGATTTGCGCCGGCGTGATTGTTGACGCATCAGGGCAAAAAGACGTTTCATGTGACTTGAGCGCTGTCGCCGGGGGCTTGTTGCCGCCGGGGCTTTACGATCTCTTCTCGACGGTGAGCGGGACGCTTGCACCCAAGGTAGCAATTGCCGAATTTCAAGTCGAGATCATTGCGAGGGTCGATCCGGCGCTTCGATTTGTAGGCGGTAATAATCGCTGGGCAGTTGGCTCGGCTGTCAATGACCGGCCTATACTTTACCAAGCGTAGTCGGCCGGTGTTTACCAAGCGTAGTCGGCCGATGTTTACCAGGCCTAGTCGGCCATGTTTACCAGCCTGAGTTGCTTGGTGGTGCAGGTGTGGCACCTTTCCTCTTTAACCTACTTCCGGTTTGGAGGGAATTTAGCAACACCATGGAGCGAATACATATGAACCACCTACA
>JAGRBY010001174.1 GCA_020433835.1 Anaerolineae bacterium
TTGCGGAAGTTATCCATATCCGCTTGCAACTGCGTCGCGACCTGCTGCCAATCGGTCTCGTTTTGCGAGCGACCATTATTAGCGGCTGGGGTATTAATTTGTTCGGTTGCGATAGGTTCAACCGGCGGTTGATGATCCTGAACGTGAGACGGGTTCAAATGATTCTCCTGGGTATGGGTTGGCGTTGGTTCTGGTACGTTTCGAGCCGGTTGCCGCCTTTCCGCAAACGGGTTATATCGATCAGCACCATTCGCCGTCCGAACCGGAACGCGGCGAACGGGTCGTCTTCCATAAGGGTATTGTAGCACGTCAATCCTCCAAATTAAACAGTTTGGTACGTTCTAAGCATACCTTATTTGTGTTAGATTTACATCAGAAGTTGGGCCGGATATGGGTTAATTAATATTTTGAGTGAAGATTGAGTCGAAATTGAGCAATGCCGGTTAAAATCGGTCTAATATGTTATTGTTTCGCTCATTATTGCGTCTATTATAGTAATTTGATGCCAGCTCCAAATGCAGACCAATAACTTGAGGAGGACGCTATGCCAAGACGCCTAGCCTTGCTGATTGGCAATACAAAGTTTGAAAACTCAAAAAGCTTCCCACCGTTGCGGACACCGGTTCATGATGTGGAGGATTTCGCGGCTGCCCTACAAAAATATGGCAACTTCGAAATCTTTGATACCCTGATTGATGCCACGTGTGAGACTATCAATCAACAGATCGAGAATTTGTTCAGCAAGGCTGAGCGAGATGACCTGACCCTGTTTTACTATTCCGGACACGGCTACCGCGGTCTAGATGGCCGACATTATTTGGTTGCGACCAACACCCAACCTGAACTCTTGCGGTCTACCGGCGTTTCCGAGGCGTTTATACAGGACATTATGAGCAATAGCCGCTCCCAACAACGCGTCGTGATTCTAGATTGTTGCTTCAGCGGCGCATTTGCTGAAGGGCGGAAAAGTGGCGTGGGTGAACCACTTCAGTTTGATGAATTAAGAGGCGAGGCGACCGCCATTTTGGCCTCTTCGGGTACCATTCAATATTCGTTTGAAGAGAGGGGCCGCAATTCACTCTTTACCCGATTTCTGTTGGGAGGCATCGAAACAGGCGAGGCCGACCAGGACGAGGATGGGGGCATTTCTGTTAATGAACTGTTTAATTATGCAGAACAGCGAGTTAGAGCGATGCGTCCAGAGCAAAAACCGGTCAAGAATGCGGGCGCTAACGAGAACCAGATTATCATTGCCAAGAGTCCTAACGGCGCGCCCATAAAACAGTATGATTTGCACAATATTCGGACCTTACTGACTAAGGGCTTCAGTGGCGACGAGCTACGTAGCTTTATTTTTGATGAGCCTGTGCTTAGGCCGGTCTATAACAAAATCAGCGAAGAAACGGGTAAAACCGACCTGATCCAAGAGTTGATTGAATACGCCGAGCAGAAGGTATTGTTTGACATCGTTCTTGACTGGGCCAAAAAGCTCAATGCGATCCAATACGATAAGCATAAACCCTACTATCACAAAGAGTCTCTGCCACCTGACGAGGTACGTTTGCCCCTGCCCGAGGTCAAAGCTGAAACGAAGCCAGCGTCCCTCTTTAATCCTATCGTCTACGCCCTGGTTGGATTCGTTGTGCTAGTGGTGATTGCTGCCGCTTTCTGGCCAGGGCCGCGGAACTTTTTGGGTAGCGTCACCCCTACACCCATAATAACGGAAAGTGGGCCAGGCATAGGCGATGGAACTTCACTTTCCCCTCCAACCATCATCGTCGAGAAGCTGGGGGAGAATGTTAACAAAGAAACCGTTGACCCCCTCCAACCCCGCCAGGGAAAT
>JAGRBY010001175.1 GCA_020433835.1 Anaerolineae bacterium
AAAAGCCGGTGTTGGGCATCTGCTATGGGATGCAGTTACTCACCCACCAACTCGGCGGGCAGGTTGATCCCGGCACCGAGCGCGAATACGGGCTGGCCGAAGTGGAACTGGTCGATAAAACGACGGTGCCGCTCTTCAGCGAGGTCACGGAAACGAAGATGCCCGTCTGGATGAGCCACGGCGACCGCGTTACCAAGCTGCCCAACGGCTTTAAGTCGGTGGCCCACACCCAGAACTCGCCTTATGCCGCCATCGGCGATCCGCAGCGCGGGTTGTATGGCTTGCAGTTTCACCCGGAAGTGACACATACGCCCGGCGGCAAGGACATCCTACGCTCCTTTTTACACGAAGTGTGCGGCTGTAGCGGCGACTGGACAGCGGGTCACTTTATCCATGACAGCATCGAGCATGTGCGGGCGCAGGTCGGTGACGGTCAGGTTGTCTGCGGACTGTCAGGTGGCGTCGATTCATCGGTCGTGGCGGCGTTGCTGCACGAAGCTATCGGCGATCAGTTGACCTGCATCTTTGTTAACACCGGCATGCTGCGTAAAGACGAGCCGGAGCAGGTTGTCCAGACCTTTGATAAAGAAATGCACGCCCGCCTCATCGCGGTCGATGCGACGGAAGATTTCTTGACCAGCCTGGCCGGCGTCACCGACCCCGAAACCAAGCGCAAGATCATCGGCGAAAAGTTCGTGCGCATCTTCGAGGCCGAGGCTCGCAAGTTGGGGCAGGTCGATTTCTTGGCCCAGGGCACGCTCTATCCCGACATCATCGAGAGCGCCAGCCGCGACCAACAGGCCGTGGCCGCCAAAATTAAAACGCATCACAACGTCGGCGGCTTGCCGGAAGATATGCAGTTTGAACTGGTCGAGCCGCTACGCTATCTCTTTAAAGATGAAGTCCGCGCCGTGGGCGAACAGCTAGGGCTGCCCCGCGACATCGTCTGGCGACACCCTTTCCCCGGCCCCGGTCTGGCCGTCCGCATTTTGGGCGAAATCACCTGGGAACGGCTGGAAACCCTGCGCGCTGCCGACGCCATCTTCATCGAAGAGTTATGGAACTCCGGCTGGTACGATAAGACGTCGCAGGCGTTTGCCGTGCTGCTGCCGGTGCAAACCGTCGGCGTGATGGGCGATTACCGTACCTACGGCAATGCCGTCGCCATTCGCGCCGTCACCACCGACGATTTTATGACCGCCGACTGGGCCAGATTACCCGGTGATTTGCTGGCGCGTGTTAGCAATCGCATCGTCAACGAAGTCGCCGGCGTCAACCGCGTGGTTTACGATATTAGCAGCAAACCACCGGCCACCATTGAGTGGGAGTAAGCAAAAGGTAAATGGTAATTGGTAACTGGAGATTAAATTCTTAATTCCTTTTATGCCATTTTCTATAGCGTACGCTCATTCCCAAGCTGCTATTAACTAGAGGAATGTAGGGGAGAAAATAGAAGGTAGAAATTAGAAAAAAGAGAAACGTAACAGGCTAAGAGGCTTGACAGTAACAATCAACATTTCTAATTTCTAATTTATCCTTTCTAATTTTCTCATAGATGGGGAGGCTAACCGTATGACCGCCGAAATCACAACCGTAATCGGTCAGTTGAGTATTCACGAAGGCGAATGGCGTAAAGATGCGCCCAACCAGGTAGCCGTGCGCGAGCCGAAGGCGGCTGACGCTCCAGGAGCCGGCAAGGGCGATCTCTTCATTATAACTGAAATCCAGGGCAACGTAGATAATCGCGATGTTCTGGAGCAAAAGCTGGCGCAGGCTATCCGCGATACCTACTATCTGGCGCGTGGCTCGATCACCGCCAGCTTGCGACGCGCCATCCAAAC
>JAGRBY010001176.1 GCA_020433835.1 Anaerolineae bacterium
ACAACACCGGGGTTTATCTTGAGCCTGCCGCAGGGGCTTCGAAATGCCATGAACTGCGTAAGTCATAGCCCGGACGAGCCGGAACCAAACAAAGTGAGATGATCCACGAAGGCACACCAAGGAACACTAAATTTTTTACCTGCTATTCGTGTACCTTCGTGTCCTTCGTGGATTAAACTTCTTGCTTTTTTGGTTGGTTAGATACTACCCCTCCCCCTTAAAATGTCACACTTTTGTAATATTTGTGTAATCACTTTGACAAAAAAGTAAGCTATCCTTGATGAAAGCGATGCGCTCTAACCTAACTTACGCAATAATCAGCTCATATCTTTACAAAAATTAGTAACTGCGCAGGCGTGTCATTTCGAGGCGCTTTTTGCCGAGAAATTCCCTAGGTGATTGTTGCAAACGGAGATCTTGGGGGATTTCTCGCTCCTTCGTCGCTCGAAATGACATGGGGGTGCGTAGTTACCAAAATTATATTTATTCAGCCGGTAAGGTGACTGGCACTTATTTGGCCATAAATCAATCCTGAATTTCCAACAGCAACCCTGCATATTGAGACAAAGTGCCAGTCACCTGAGCCGTTACCCAAACTTTAGATAAGGAAGGAAGCACAGTTTGCTGACGCATTCCGAAGATCCCCACCCTAGGCCACCCACACCATCGGCCGGTGCCGATTACAAAGACCTTGATCTCCTGGCCGTTATCAAAGCTGCTCAGGCACTCTCTAGCGAGATGAACCTGGCGACGCTTCTTGAAAAGTTGATGCGCATTGTTTTAGATAATACAGGTGCCCAACACGGCCACATTATCTTGAAAAAAGAGGGGCGATGGCTAATCGAAGCAAGCGGACGGGTTGAGCAAGATACGATCATCATCCTATCGGATATCTCGCTTGAGGCCGGTGAAAAACTTTCCTCGGGCATCGTCAACTATGTGGCCCACACCGGCAAAAATCTGGTTATCAGCGATGCGGCGCAAGACCCGCGCTTTGGCAGCGATCCGTACGTTCTGGGCCACCACCCCAAATCGATTCTGTGCCTGCCAATCCTCAGGCAAGACCAGACGATTGGTATTTTGTACCTGGAAAACAATTTAACCTTGGCGGCCTTTACCCCGGCCCGCGTCGAAACCACCCAGATTTTGGCCTCGCAAGCCGCCATTTCATTGGAAAACGCCCGCCTCCACGAAGAGATGAAGCAGGAGATTGTCGAACGCCAGCAGGCCGAAGCCGTGCTGCGGGCCATCACTGAAGGTACCGCCGCTGTAACCGGCGGCAACTTCTTTCGCTCACTGGTGCGTCACCTGGCGGCGGCGCTGAAAGTTCACTGCGCCTTTGTAACCGAGTGCGCCGATGCCGGTAAGCTGCGCGTACGCACGCTGGCTTATGTTGAAGACAATGAATTTCAGGAAAACATCGAGTATGAGCTGGCCGGCACACCCTGCGAGCACGTGATCAACGGCAAAACCTACTTCTGTCCGGTCAATCTAGAAGATATCTTTCCCAAAGAAGCCGGGATGCAGTCCTACGTGGGCGTGCCGATTGTCGACTCATCGGGCGCGATTTTGGGCCATCTGGCGGTTATGGATAGCCAGCCGATAACCAACAACCCCCAGCATCCGACCTCGATATTGCAGATCTTCGCCGCCCGGGCCGGGGCCGAACTGGAGCGCAAGCGGGCTGAAGAGGCGCTGAGTCGGGTCAATGAAGAGTTGGAACAGCGGGTTGAGACACGTACGTCCGAATTGCAGCAGGCCAACCAACAGCTCACCCAGGAAGTCAACGAGCGCAAGCGGATGGAAGGCGCTTTGCAGCAGGCCAAAGAAGCCGCCGAAG
>JAGRBY010001177.1 GCA_020433835.1 Anaerolineae bacterium
TAGGCGGGGGGTATCGCCGGGGGCGCTCCCACTGGACTGAGACACCAACTATTCAATTGACCGGGATCCGGGGCTTGGTTGTCAACCGCAGTAAGACGCCAAGTGCCGTTTAACGCTTCACCATCGAACACGCTTAAGGGGCTGTCAGGACGGTAAGGTCCATCGGTTAGGCCGCTTGCGCCGGTGCAGCTACTTTCGGCTGGTTTGGCGGCTCCATCGCTGAAGGTGGCGTCAATGTTATCTCCAGAGCAGCCAAATCCCTGACCGGAATAGCCGGGCCGGTCAATCAGGGTGACACTCCGGCCTGTCTCTACATGGGTCAAAGTAAAACTCAAATCGCCCACCCAGGTATGGCTCACGTCGAGATAAACGTTCAGACCGCTTGCCGGAGTAGTATTAGTTAGGGTAATGGTACTGGCAATTCCGGTCGAGTTGCCGTCAGGTATGGACACATGAGGCGTGCGACAGGCGATAGCGACGGTGGCGAAATTAAATATGTCGGAGGCTGGACCGCTGCCACAGCTGTTCAACGGGATGACCCGCCAGTAGTAGATGGTACTGCTTTGCAGATTGACGGAAGGCGTATGGCTGGTGCCGCTGACCACAGCCGAGTAGGCAATGGGCGCAAACCCGGCATTGTTAGACAGTTCCAGCCGATAGCTGGTGGCCTGGGCAACGGCATTCCAATGCAATAGCGGCTGGCTTGATTGGTTGATCGCCTCATTAGCCGGGGTGAGCAGCGTAGTTGGGCCGGGTGTACCGCTTGCTACCGTCAATTGGGCCGCAGCGGAGGTTGAGGTTGCCGCGCTGGTGCCCTGAATAGTCAGGTTGTAGACCCCACCGGCCACACTGCCGGTATTACCAATGGTGAGAATACTGCTGCCGGGAGCGCTGTTGACCGGATTGGGATTGAAGGAAGCCGTTGTGCCGGCCGGCTTACCGCTAACCGACAGGTTGACCGGCGGGGTGTAACCAGGCCCGATGAAAGCTGTAAAAACGGCGGGCTGTCCCCGGCAGATGTTAAGTGAATTGGGGATAACTCGCAGGAATTGGCAGGAGGGCGGCAGGTCAAAGGCTTGTGTCCCATCCTCAAGGTCATCGCTGCTGCCCTGGCTGGCGCTGTAGCCTAAGCCCCGTTTGGCAAAAGCTTCCCACAGCAGGCACTGGTTAACGCCGCCGGTTAAAGCCTGGTCGGCGGCCAGGATAGCGTTGCGACCATCCACAAAGCCGGGGCTGCACGGCTGCAATTTCATCCCATCCAGCACCAATTGTATAGCCAAGTTATTGCCGCCGCTGCTGGAAGCGCCGTAAAAATTGGTGTTAAACCCCTCGTGTTCAACCAGTTGCCAGTACACCTCCCAGAGCATAGCGGCCCAAACAGCGCCCACGGCGTGTTCATTAGCCATGCCCTTGATGCTGTCGTAAGTTTGAGGGTTAACGCTCATATCGGTGCTATATTTGTAAGTGCGGACACCCAGGCCGTTGGTCGGCTGCCCCAGCACATAGGTGCCCACCCCACGTCCCACCGGCCCACTGTCACCCGACCTGGCGGTCAAAGCCAGGGCCAGCCAGTCGCTCCAGCCTTCGCCCATCTGTTCATCGTTGAACAAACAGTTGGCGTTACTGGGGCCGCCGGTCAAGCGGGTAGAGATACCGTGGCCGTATTCATGAACGATGATGCCGGCGTCGAGGTCGCCGTCTACCTCTGGGTTGGTCGTATTCCAGACGAACATTTGCATCCGGGGGTTGCTGCCATCGGGAGGGGTGCCGAAGTTAGCGTTGTTGCGCTTGCCGACATCAGCGCCGTCCTGAGCCTCGGCCAGCACATAATCCTTCCCTT
>JAGRBY010001178.1 GCA_020433835.1 Anaerolineae bacterium
AGGGCAGCACCGAAAAGGTTCAAGAAGAAGTGGGGGCGCTGTTGAGCATCCCCTTTGTTGATTACGCCCGCGGCGACGGTCGCGCCATCGGCCCCGGCCAGGCCCATACCTGGTCGCCCGTACTGCTAACACCGCAAACAGCCTGGGCCGAGAATTATCGGGGGCTGTGGGGCCTGGATACCAAAGACCCCTTTGGCGGCGAGCGTGCCCCGGCCGGCCCCAAATACAACCGCGACGGCTCCATCCGCACCTCCTGGTACGATCCGCTGGGTTGGGCCGGGCTGGATAAAGTTGCGCCGCCGGGCTTAGCTGTTGAGCAGATGCGGAATCAAATCGCGACGCTAGAGCAGCAGCGCGAAGCACTCGATGCCAAGATTGCTCATAAACGGGCCGAGGTTCGCCGCCTGTCGCTGGAAGTGCAGGCGCTGCACGAAACCTCCTACTTCAAACAAATCCACAAAGCCCAGCAAGAACAACTCAACGCCGCCGAGAGCGACCTTCATGAATTACAGCGTCGCGCCGTCGAGCTAACCGAAACCCAACTCGCCAGCCAATCTTACCTGGCCAAGATCGAAAAAGACGACTGGGGCAATCCGCAGGCCCATCTCCATCACAAACATCCGCCCGAACCACCGCTTGACAGCCAGGCCCGCATTATCGAACTGTGGGCGGCCGTTAGCGGCGGGCTGCTTTTGCTGGCGTTTACCCTTTTATTCATCATCAATCCCGGTCGATGGTACGTCTGGATTGTGGTCATTGGTTTTGCTTTCGCCGCGATTGAAGCCACCGTGCGCCGCCGCCTCTCCCCGTTTCTGCTCAACATGACCATCGTGCTGGCCGTTTTTACCAGCCTCATTTTGATCAAAGAGTTCTGGTATCTCTTGCTTATTCTGGCTTTATTGGCGCTGGTTGTCACGATGATCATCGACAATCTACGGGAGTTACGGCAGCGATAAATAAGCTATGGTAACTGATCACAAACGAACATTTCTATTTGGAGATTTGGAGATTGGGAGATACGGAGATGGCGCTTAACAATCTCCTAATCTCTTTATCTCTTCATCTCCCACTCCTAAACAAAATGTTACTTCGTGACTCGGCTAAGTATATACCCTTACCCTATAACCCGATGGGCACGATCTAATGCCGCCCGCAGGTCTTTGAACCCGTCATTGACAGGTTCGGTCCCTATATCTTTTGTCGTCAAGATACCCATCTCCTCAGTCGATGTTTGCGCCATCACCTTTTCCGCAGCCAGCGTCATATCCTTGAGAACACCCTTCATCTCCTCAGCCCTTTGCTGCGTTGTTTGGAGCGTGGCTTCTACTTTCTCGGTCTTCGCTTTGGCATCTTCAGCTTTCTCCAAAGCCGCATCCCGCGTCTTGGCCGCCTCTTGGGCCGTGATAACAGCCGTGTGGGCTGTGGCCTCGGCATTTTCGGCCCGCGCCTCGGTGCTGACCTTGTTAAAGTAATAGCCCACCACCACCCCCAGCAAGGGATTGATAATAAGCAGTAAATCCTTTACCTGGGCAAACTGCTCCGGCGACTCGGCATTAGACGTTGCTTGCAAGGCAACAATCATCATAAGAACCGTCCCCAGGACGATAATAACCGCAATTCCGGCGGCCACATATTCTCGAAAGCGGCGCAATGCGCTGTCTTGGGTAGAACGTGATTGGTTTTCATCAGCCATAGATAATCCTCTTCTCGAATGTATTAACCTCAGTTCAGAGTTTATAAAAATGGACAGAATTAACAGGATTTAGAGGATTAAAAATAATTAAAAATCTTTTCAATCTTGTAAATTCTGTCTAATTATCGAACTTAGGTTATTAGATT
>JAGRBY010001179.1 GCA_020433835.1 Anaerolineae bacterium
AGTGTTTACTTTCGCACAGCCAAACGGTGAGCCGCTACGAAGAGTGGATACGAGGGAAGGTGGCATAGTAATTACGCCCAACAACGATAGGGTTTTTCCAGTCGCATATTACGACCAGGTACTGGGAGAAGTTACAACTTACGAAATCAGCCTGAAAAATCCAACAGATTGCGGGGTAAACATACAAGGCAAACTAGTTGCAATCCCAGAACTGCATGTTGATTTAACACCGGGGCTAAATAGCGCTGACACCGCTGGCAGGGAGGTGGTGATGACAGCAATGAACTATCAGAATGCACTGGGTAGCATCACTGAACAAGAGATAAACTGGGATGGTTATTATGGAACGGACAGCACGGGTGAAACATTTGGATTTTTTGCAATGTTCCCTGAACTGTCTGACTATGGATTTAGCGCTCGTGTTGAAATTAAAAGACTCGGCCAGGTTGTATCTACACAAACGGTCCACTACACGCTAGCATGCAGTCCTTACTAGAAGTTAGCTAATTGAACCAGAACGTGCTTATGCTACAATTAGCCCTAGGATGGTACTTCTTAAAGGGTTCAGTAAAAAGACTGCTTTAGTCAGTTTCGCTGCTTTTCTACTATGTGTGGGTGGTGCAGTTACCTTTTTTCTACAGAAGAACAGTAACGATGATAATGATACAAATCAAAATCAAGCGGAGCAGGAGACCATTGAATCCAACGTGCTAGTAGATGACTTTAGGTCAGACAAACTCGGTACTATAGAAGATCAATATCGCAGTGGAGACTTGCAGGTTAGCAAAGAAAATTTCCTTTTTGTTGATTCGCTCATGTACGACTTATCCAATAAAGCACAATGCGATGAGGTAACAAAAATCAGAGTACTTGTAGAAAAGGCAGCAGATGAGCTGGGCTTCGATCAGATCGTTCAAGCTTACAACACATCTTTGTTTTGTTTTGTATCTAAGGGCGACAAACAAGCTTACGCAGGCGAAAAAGCTAATCTACGCAGTTATTTGGCTACTCACAAAGGCGAAAAGCAAGCAGATGATTTACTAGGTAATCTAGACACAAGATACAATTTTGATAAAACAGAGGTTACAAATCAAGATGATCGTATATAACAAGGGAAGCAAAAGACTTGGAGTAGAAAGTGTCTTGCAAGGACAGATAAACTATCATCGAAGATTTCTCCTATTTTTATCGTTTTTGTTTCTCATGCTCGGTAGCTTGTATATATTTAAGGCTAATAGTTCTGCCCAGGTTGATTTGCCGGGAATATCAAACATGCTCATTTCACCATCCATGGTAAATAACTATCAAGTTAATGGTGGCCCACAGATTGGTAATGACGCTTGGCTTGTGGTAGGTAATGGTGAATTTAATGATGTCGATATGGTGATTGCTTTTGAGTCTCCGACGCCAACGATGGATATCGTTATTGAGCATGCTGCAATATGTGGATCTGACAAGATAAGGAGTACCGACTTCACGGGAGTAGATGCACCCGATGGGGGTACAAATCCAAAAACGGATTTCTTGTTCTTTAACCTTCAAACGCCGGGACCTTCGCTTATACGAACAAGAACTAGAAGTTGTTCTGGAGATAGAAACGAGTATGTAACACTAACAAATATGAGGCCATTGCCTAACGGTAATTACGGCGGTGGATTTTATAGCGTGTTGACTTCCGGTGGAAGCTCTAGCCAACAAAACTCATTTAGATTGCGAACGGGTACATCTGGAGCGCGAATTGGGTATTCTCGGTTTGTAGCAGACTATGTACGAGCATTTTATGGTATTGCAACAAATATTGGGTTTAACATTGCAAACACCTCACTACCTAAAAAT
>JAGRBY010000117.1 GCA_020433835.1 Anaerolineae bacterium
CCTGGGCCTGGTGCACGATTTCCTTCAGCTTCATCTCGGCTACTTTGGCCCGGCGAGCCTGGACCTCGTAGGCGCTGCGGCGGGTGAATTCGTCCCACCAATGGGGGCCGTGGCTCTCGCGCAGCCGGGCTTCGCGCACGTAGCCAGTGTAGGTGGCGTAGGCAGCGTCGTAAGCGGCCCGCTCCTCGGGCGTGAGGTCGATGCGGATGCGCTCGGTGCGGTATTCGGCCAGCTGTTGGCCGGTCAGGTCATCGATCTTTTTGCGGTAGACGACGGGGCCGACGAGGTCGTTGAGGAGAGCCGCTGGAGACTGGAGATTGGAGACTGGAGATTGGAGACTGGAGATTGGAGACTGGAGATTGGAGATTAGGAGATTGGTTGGAGGTGTTGGTGCGATGGGATGGGTCGGTGTCGAGGGAGTCGGGGTAGGTGGCGGTCAGGCCGAGGCGGTAGGGGGCGGCGCACATAAGGGCGATTTCGTGCCAGGAGGGGGCGGGCAGGTGGTGGATTTCGTCGAAGACGATGAGCTTGAACTGGTTGCCCAGCAGTTCGGCCTGGGCCCAGGCTGAGGGATAGGTGGTGACGGTAATGGGTTCCAGCCGCTTTTCCTGGCCGTACCAGACGCCGATGGGGCCACCGAAGGCATTTTCGAGCAGGGCGTACCACTGGTGCAGCAGATCGAGCGTGGGCACCACCACCAGCGTGCTGACGCTGCATGCGGCCATAGCTTGGAGCGCCAGAAAGGTCTTGCCCGCGCCGGTCGGCAACACCACGCTGCCCCAGCGGCCGGCCTCCTGCCAGGCTTGCAGCGCTTCGGCTTGATAGGGGTGGGGGTCGCGCTTATCGTCTAGGGTGAGGGTTAGGTTGCGCCAGCGCGGCACGCTGTTGCGAATATCCTGCTCATACAGCCAGGGGCGCAGCAGCCGGTAATGCACCGCCGGGCAGCGCCATTTAGCGTTGTGCCACTGAAAGTAGGGCGGCGGGCTGGCCGTCGCCGCTACGCGGTCGAGTACTATCGTGCCGCCGAGAAAATAGGCGGACGGGCTATCGCTTTCGCCGGGGGGCGTTGATGCCAAGGGTTTCTCCACTCCTCTTCAACTGAGGTATTAATCTCGCCCTACTTATAGAAAGGGATTTAGCCGTTTTACAGAAAAGCGCCGCTAAAGCGTTTACTATGAATAAAGGAACTATCTACGCCGTAATGGTCAAAGTGTCGGCGGTCAATTGCCGACCGCCACACTATACTCCGGTAGAGGTATGATGGCAACCATGTTTCCTATGATAACATTGAGGAAAATTCTAACTATTTTTTAATGGGGTTCTAACCACAATTAAATTTTTTTAATCTATGATATATAGATGTGTAAAATATTATAAGAACTTGCGCTTGTCAACCAAGTCTAGTTGTTTAGTATAATATTTGTTGTATTTTATTATTTGAGTGAACTACCTCTCAGGCCATCCTTTTCCATTATACCAGTCTAATATTTCGTGCACAGATAGCAGCGTCGCATCTTAATAATACAATACCCATCTCCACCCCCATTAACACAAATTTTATTACAAAATGTAAGTAGTAAGTGTTAAACCTTAATTTAGGAAGACGAAATAATTAAGGATTTGGCGCGGAGAATAGATGTATTGGTTAACAGGTTGAAAACAAACAACCACAAACCAATACGTTTTGGTGTTGTGAGAATTTGTTCAGACCAAGCTTGTTAAGGCGAATGAGTAACGGCGCCTAACTTTTTGGTGGTTATGAAAGAAGATATACTTGCAAAGTAGTCTATCCGCCGTTATGGTGTGTACCCTATTAAAAAGGGAAACTTATTGAGTGAATATGAAAATTTAATACATCCAATTTGTCGTATGATACGTCAGTATTAAGGATGAAATGCATCTGATTTTTGAGAGTGGTAACAAGGCATATTTCCGCACTATTTAATCTACATTGGGAGTATGTCCTTGCAATTAGACCTGTATAATTTTCAATAATGACAGAAGGAGGTGATCAAAGAAGATTTGCGTAGTTTAAACTAAGAAGAGCTGGCTATTTAAGCCAGCTCAAGGGGCGCTAGACCAAATACTTTTCGAGTATATTTAGGATCAGTAAATATGCTCTACTTATAGCCGACAAGTTCGTTAAACTGCGGGTTTCTGTATTTAGCTAGCAGTATATATTCTATTTGCCTGCAAAACGCCTGTCAAATTTGAATAAATTACTCGTGCATTTTCAGATTCCTCCAACATCAAATAGACCCACCTGATTTTTGATAACAACCTCTAATACATAGTGGTTGTAGACTTGAAACCCATCGACACACCCTCTTTTTTACGACAGATTTCTAAGTATTAAGCTGGCTAGCGCCGTTCTGTAAGTTATGCAACTATTTTACAAAAGAGGAGCCTAAGGATGTCAGAACTATTAAATTATCGCGCTGCCAGCATATTGGAGATGCCTCCATTTATGTCGTCGTCATTCACTTACCCTAGGGTAAGTGTTGTCATTCCGGCACTGAATGAGGAGAGAAATTTACCTCACGTATTGCCAAAAATTCCAGCATGGGTTGCCGAAGTTCTGTTGGTAGATGGTTATTCAAAAGATAATACAATTCAGGTGGCTAAGCGTTTGAGACCCGATATCCGTATTGTGCATCAAAAAGGTCGAGGTAAAGGTGCTGCATTACGAAGTGGGTTTAAGGCTGCCACAGGTGATATTATTATCATGCTGGACGCCGACGGATCGATGGATCCGGCAGAGATTTCATTTTTTGTTGGTGCGCTGCTCGGTGGCGCTGATTTTGCCAAGGGATCTCGTTTTCTCCAAGGGGGAGGGACCACTGATATGGAATGGTTCCGACGCTTGGGAAATTGGGGATTGACCATGTTAGTTCGGGTTGGTTTTGGTGGTCACTATTCCGATCTGTGCTATGGCTACAACGCTTTCTGGAAACGAGTCTTGCCTTCTCTCGATCTGGATGCCGATGGTTTTGAAATTGAGACACTCATGAATGTGCGGGCCTTGATGGCTGGTTTAAAGATTGCCGAGATACCAAGCTTTGAAGCTGAGCGCGTCCATGGTACAAGTAACCTTAGAACCATTCCAGATGGTTGGCGCGTTCTTAAAACAATTATCAAAGAGCGCTTCAGACGTCCCTCCATCATCGTCGAGCAGCCAATATCCGAAGTCAAAATTGGACTAGAACCATTGGAATTCGAGATTTGTACCCAGTGCGGAGGACCAGTAACCTCACCTATGCACAAGCAGGCGGCGTAATGAAAGAGCTTGTATCTCATATTTCAGTGATAATTTGTGCATATACAGAAGATCGCTGGGCAGAATTACTCGCAGCCGTAGAGTCAGTACAATGCCAAACCGTTTCCCCTAAAGAAGTCATTGTTGTTATAGACCATAATCCAGCCCTGTTAGAACGTGTGAAGACCCACCTGCCTGATGTAATTGCTATCGCCAATCAGGACGAGCGGGGCTTATCCGGCGCACGAAATAGTGGCCTGGCTATAGCCACAGGGGCGATTATCGCGTTCATTGATGAGGATGCGCTGGCTGCCCCTGATTGGTTGGCAAAAATAGAGGCTTGTTATGCCGATTCGACTATTGCCGGCGTTGGGGGAGCCATTGAGCCGCTCTGGGTAGCAGGACAACCCAAATGGTTTCCCGAAGAATTTAACTGGGTTGTAGGCTGCACCTATCGAGGCATGCCGCAGACTGTGGCTGCCGTGCGAAATCTAATAGGGTGCAATATGTCTTTACGGTATGAAATCTTACAAACTGTCGGCGGCTTTCGAAATGGCATCGGCCGCGTAGGAACCCGACCGGTTGGCTGTGAGGAGACAGAATTGTGTATCCGAGCCCGGCAACTTTACCCCCGCAGCGAGTTACTTTACGTTCCAGAAGCCCGGGTACAGCACCGTGTGCCGCCAAATCGAGCGAATTTGAACTATTTTCTATCGCGATGCTATGCGGAAGGTATTTCAAAAGCGCTTGTGGCTCAGTCTGTAGGAACTAAAGACGGTTTAGCCTCGGAGCGCACTTACACCTTTAAAGTTTTGCCTCAAGGTGTTATACGCGGTGTGACCGCTTTCTTAACCAAGCTCGACCTGTCGGGATTAGCTCGCGCCGGGGCTATTATAGCCGGACTCAGTGTCACTACGGTGGGCTATCTCGTCGGCAGAGTCTTTAAGGGCGACCCGGTCCTTCAGCGACAAATGGCCAATACGCTAAAAATGAAGAAACAAGGAACGTTGCTTAAAGGAGAATCGGTAAAAGCTGAACCTGAAGCGCCAGGTTTTAGTCCATCCAAATTATTAGAGATTGATTTGAGCCGACCATTAGCTAACATCCCAGCATCTCATCCTCATACTGATCAAAACTACCGGCGTGCATTAGCCCTGGTACGGTTACATAACCGGCCTCTCGGCGTTGCCGAACTCAGGCTTGGCTCTGACGGCCTCACTGCTCAGGATTGCGCCCATCAAATTTGGGAAAAGATGGAACCTCAGATTAATGCACACCTCCAACAAGATGGGCTTTCACCTGTGTCAGAGTTAAGCCCAACAGGGATATCTTTCGATGACAAAACCCCGGTTTGTTGCCAAGAGTATAACGCGCTGTTAAAAGAAGTACCTTTCGTTAGCGTCATAATCGCCACGCACAATCGAACAGAAAGTTTGGCAGCGTGTTTAGATTCGCTGCTGGCTTTAGATTATCCGCATTATGAAATCATTGTGGTCGATAATGCTCCTAGCAATGATGAGACCGCTAATTTTATCCACCGTTCTTTTGGCGACTCGAATCTGATCCGCTATGTCCGAGAGGATCGTCCGGGTCTGGCTGTCGCTCACAACTGCGGGTTGAAAAAGGCGAGAGGTACAATTGTTGCTTTTACGGATGACGATGTGCTGGTTGATAAACGCTGGTTAACAGAAATCGTCAAGGGCTTTTTTGTGGCCGATAAGGTCGGCTGCGTAACCGGAATGATTTTTCCGGCCGAGATGGAAACGCCGGCCCAAATGTGGATCGAACAGTATGGCGGCTTTAATAAAGGTTTTGAGAGACAGTTGTTTGATCTTCATCATCACCGACCAGACAATCTGCTTTATCCCTATACTGCCGGTATGTTTGGTTCCGGGGCCAATATGGCCTTCAAAACTGCTGTGTTACAGGAAATGGGGGGGTTCGATCCGGCCCTTGGTGCCGGCAGCAAAGGGGTTGGGGGCGATGATTTGGCTGCTTTCTTTGATGTGGTTAGCCGAGGCTATACCCTTGTCTACGAACCGGCGGCCATTGTTCATCATTGGGATCGGCGCGACTATGCCGGCCTTCGTCGACAAGCCTATGGTTATGGAGTCGGCCTCATGGCTTTTTTAACTAAAACCGTGGTCGATAAACCGAGCCGCGCCCTGGAGATCCTGGTTAGGCTCCCCTCTGGCCTAAAGTACATTTTTAGCCCCCAATCAGCTAAGAACCAAAAAAAGCAGGCTAGCTACCCCCAAGAATTAACCAAAATAGAACGGCAGGGGATGCTCTTTGGGCCAATTGCCTATTTGCGCAGCCGATGGCATGTCCGTAAGCTCGACCGCCATTTTGGTTTACCGGAGGAATTTGCGCCTCATCCGCCTGCATCTGCATCATGGGGCGATAGGGTCTTCTGATGAAACCAATACCCATTCTTCTGTACCACAGTATTGCCGATCAGGTCGCGCTCCCATTTAAGAAATGGGCTGTAGCACCGGCTGATTTTGCAATGCATCTGGCCTACCTAAAAAGTCACAACTATACGCCGATGACGGTATCGCAACTGGTAGATAGTACGGAAAATAACCTGACCTCGCTTCCGGAGCGGCCCGTTGTTATCACCTTTGATGATGGTTTTGCTGATTTCTACACCGGTGCCTTCCCCGCTTTGAGACAGTACGGCTTTCCCGCAACGTTATACATAACCACCGGCTATGTCGGCCAGACCAGCCGCTGGTTGAGCCGAGAAGGCGAGGGTGAACGGCCAATGCTCACCTGGGATCAAATTCGCGAATTACAAACGAATGGCATCGAGTGCGGTGCTCATACGCATCACCATCCCCAGCTGGATACGTTAACCACGACGGCGGCGCATGATGAGATAGTAACTTCTAAGCTCATGCTTGAGCATCATCTAAGACAGCCGGTGACCACATTTGCCTATCCGCACGGGTATTACAGTCCGGCGGTGCGGCGGATAGTGCACGAGGCGGGTTTTTCATCGGCCTGTGCGGTTAAACACGCAATGAGCTATAAGGGTGATGACCGCTTTGCCCTGGCCCGTATCATTGTAGCCGCGGGTACAAACACCGATGCCTTGGCCCAACTGTTGGCCGGGCAGAACCTACCGGTAGCGCTTAAAAGAGAACGAATACAGACAAAAGGGTGGCGATGGATACGACGATCAGCCAAGTTAATCAATCAAAGACGATTAACACTTTAAAGATACTTCTTTATAGAGAATGGTGACTCTCAATGACAATTACAACGCAATTTATTAAAAATGTTGATCGCCTCACAAGCTCACTGATAAAAGTTACAACGCCGGCTCCGCGAGAGGTTTGGCAAAGTGTACTCAAGCGAGATGAGGAGATGCTGGTGACGCAATCTCCTGCTTGGATCGACTGTATCTGTGCCACTGGTCCCTATGAGGACGCTTCTCGCCTCTATGAGTTTAAGGGGGGGCGCCAATTGATTCTCCCTATGGTCAGACGAAAGGGCATACCTGGTTTTCTCAATACGGAAGCATCTATGCCGCACGCCTGGGGTATGGGTGGTTTAATTGGAGCCCAACCCCTTCAAACTGAGGAAGTAGCCGAGGTTATCGCTGACCTGAGCAGCCGTCCTGTTCTGCGCACGCTCATTCGCCCCAATCCTCGTCATGGGGCAGTTTGGGCGGCAGCCGCCCAAGGGCGAAATATGATTACAATCCCTCGATCAGCGCATGTACTTAACTTAGAGGGAGGGTTTGACCATATTTGGAATAAGCGTTTCCACAGCACAACCCGGCGCAACGTCCGCAAGGCAGACCGATCCGGCTTGGTTGTGGAATCTGACACGACCGGAAAACTTGTACCTGACTTTTATACGCTTTTTCAAATGTCGCTTGATCGTTGGGCAGATCAGCAAAATGAGCCTCTTTTATTAGCGCGCTGGCGAGGTCAGCAGCGTGATCCCATCCACAAATTTCAACGGTTGGCCGAAATACTCGGCGAAGCCTGTCGAATTTGGGTGGCGCGGATTGATGACCGGCCGGTAGCTGCTATTTTGGTTTTACAGACCACAAATGCCCACTATACGCGGGGGGCTATGGATAAAGAGTTGGCCGGACCAACACGCGCCAACGATCTGCTTCACCAGCTTGCTATTCAGGCAGCTTGTCAGGCCGGGTGTCGCTACTATCATATGGGCGAGTCCGGCGGTTCAAGCTCATTAGCCAGCTATAAAGAGCGCTTTGGGGCCGAGCCGTATACGTATGCCGAGTATCGCTTAGAACGACTGCCTGTCACCAGCGCAGACCATAAAATACGGAGTTTGGTGAAGCGAGTGATCGGATTTAAAGACGCCTAATTAACAAACAATAAGTAGGTTTTTACTGGTCACTATGGGTGCACTTTTTTAGAAACCAGGTTTTTGATGCCTAATGATAACCTTGTGGGGCAAAAACGCCTCTTTCTGACGCTAAAAACCTGGTTTCTTGCCATAATACTCTAAAATGCAAAGGTAGTGACTGGTTATAGACCTTAGTTAACCAAAATAGAAGGGGGGTACTTATCAACATTTTACTTTGGAGGATATCAAATGCGCAGGTCGATGGTTGTTATCATCTTATTTATCGTTGCGTCGTGTTCAGTGGTTTACCCGTTGGCCGAACCCCAAACCCATAATACGGCAGCAGCAAAAACTATAACTCCTCCCCCACCTGTGATTCCCGTAGGGCAAAGTGGAGATTGGGATTTGCTATTTAGTGATGAATTCGACGGAACAACACTTGACACCGGGAAGTGGACAACGTGTTATTGGTGGGACGATGACGGATGCAATATTGCCAGCAACAATGAATTAGAATGGTACCAATCTGATGACGTACTTGTAAACAACGGCACCTTACAATTACGAGCGCAACAACGCTCTATTGATGCATCCAATGGCAACACTTACGACTATACTTCGGGCATGGTGACAACCGGGCGTGATGTCTCTAGCACTTCCGTGCCGCCCAAATTTGCTTTTGCATTTGGCTACACCGAAATCAAAGCCAAGATCCCTAAAGGCCAGGGGCTGTGGCCGGCTTTCTGGCTACTGCCGGTTGACCATAACTCGAAGCCGGAAATTGATGTCATGGAAATTTTGGGTAACGAGACAGATATGATTCACTTTAACTTTCACTATTTAAATAGTGAGGGGGTGTATGAGAACCAAAACAACGACTGGGTCGGCCCTGATTTTTCCGATGATTGGCACACGTATGCTGTTGACTGGCAGCCGGACAAGATCATTTGGTATGTCGATGGTGTTGAACATTTTCGGTACACAGAAACCGCATACATACCCAATGGCCCTATGTATTTGCTTGCTAATTTGGCCGTAGGTGGAGACTGGCCCGGAGACCCGAATGGTTCAACCCCATTTCCAAGTTATTATGAGATCGACTATATGAGGGTTTGGCAGCGATCAAATGAGGTGTATTTGTTACCCATAGCCGACACATACACCGACAGTGACTCGCCATCGACCAACTATGGCCACGATGATTCGATCCAAGCTGATCATGAGCCTATCAAAACGACCTATCTCAAGTTCGATACCACAGCATTAGCCGGCAGGCGTGTTGCTTCTATCCAATTACAAGTTAAGTCTATTCTTGAATCAGGGGCCGGTTCTCCAGATACACAGTACGTAAAATTGGTTGAAGACACAACCTGGCAGGAAGATGATATCACATTTGATAATGCGCCCGCAGTTTCGCCTACTTCTATTGGATCTTTGTCCGATACATCGTCTAATAGCACATATGCTATTCCATTAGATACCTCCCAAGTAAAACCCAAAATTGGCGGCGTTTTTTCACTTGCAATAGAAGGGACAGGCACAGATGGGCTTTATCTTTACTCAAAAGATAACGAGTTTGATAAACCTTATCTTATCATCACCCTACTTTCTTCAACAACTGTATTTCTTCCGATAATTATAAAACCATAGGCTTAAAAGGTATTATTAATGTCCACAACGCCTCGTAGTCTCGCTATTTTTTCGATTACTCGACTGATTGATCACCTGCGCACGCCTCTTTTTCGCAATGGGTATGCCCTGGTCTTCAGTTCCGTTGCTACGTCTGGGTTGGGGGTAGTGTACTGGATGTTAGCCGCCCGGACCTACACAACCGAGGCCATTGGGCTCAATTCCGCCTTGATGTCAGCAATGATATTTTTAGCCAATCTGTCACAGCTCAACTTGATGAACGCTCTGAATCGATTCATTCCTAGTGCCGGGCGAGCCACAAGCCGCCTTATTATGAGCGCCTACCTCATCAGCGCCGTTGTAGCGGTAATTTCCAGTTTGGCATTTATCTGGGGCATCGAGATTTGGTCTCCGACGCTGGGCTTTCTCAAAACCAATCCGGTTCACATTTTATGGTTTGTTCTGGCAACGGTTACCTGGTGTATTTTTGTCTTACAAGATAGCGCCTTAACCGGATTACGCCAGGCGACCTGGGTACCCATCGAGAATCTGTTTTTTGCTATTGCTAAAATTTTACTGCTCGTTGCCTTTGCCGCCGCGCTGCCTCTCTACGGGATATTTGCTTCCTGGACTGTTCCGGTTCTCCTGTTATTGGTTCCCATCAATCTCTTGATTTTTCGACATTTGGTACCCCGCCACATTCAAACCCACAGCGACAAAGCCGAGCCGATTGTTTTATCTCAACTCACGCAATATGTTGCCGGTGATTATTTCAGTTCGCTGATTTGGATGGCTACCACCAACCTGCTGCCGCTAATGGTCCTTGAGCTAGCCGGGGCTACGGCCAATGCCTATTTCTTTCTGGCTTATACCATTGCCTATTCACTCTATTTGGTTAGCCGTAATATGGGGATGTCTCTCATCGCCGAAGCCGCAGCAGATCAAGCAAAGCTCGATGAATACAGCTACCGGACGCTGGCCCAAACAACCCGGCTGCTTGTGCCCATTGTAGTGGTTTTAGTTATTGGCACCCCCTATCTGTTGCAGCTTTTCGGCAAGGATTACTCAACCGAGGGCACCAGTTTGCTTAGACTTCTATGCCTTTCGGCCCTGCCCAACATCGTTACGTCGCTCTTTATTAGTATCGCACGCGTGCAGCGCCGCATGATGAAGTTAGTTATTGTTTTGACTGTGTTATCAACGCTAACTATTGGGCTTAGCTACGTATTGCTCCAAATCTACGGTATTGTCGGTGTGGGGTTTGCCTGGCTGTTCAGCCAAACCATCGTCGCGATAGCCTTACTGGTGACCGATCTGCGATCGATGTGGATGTCTCGTTTGAATTTAAAGTTCTTTCGACCCGGTTTGACCTTATTGCGCCAGCTACGGGAATACCCCGGCAATCGACGCCGAGTGAAAGCCACAAACGCCTTAATTCCTGCAATTTTGCCCCATATAGAAACGCTCTCTGATGATGAACCTTCTCCTGAGACCTGGCAGGTACACCACTTTTTGCGTACCCTTAACGATGTGACGGTCGTTACCCTGGGGCCGGTTGGCCAACAAGCCGTCGCCGTGCTCAAATTACCTCAGAGCAGTCTCGGACGCAAAAGTTTGCAACAACAGCAAAAGATACTGCTAGAACTACAAAACGACTCTCGGCTGGGTAGCTGGTCGACCTTAATGCCAAAGGTGTTGGCTACCGGTACGGTTTCCTGCTGCTCGTACTATGTTGAAAAACTCATGCCGGGCTACAACGCTCGTGATATCTTGTTCGACAAAGTTAGCCAGCATCGAGTTCGAGCTAGCGCAGCTACAACGATTAGCCAACTCCATCGCCTGACAGCCACACCGATAAAAATTGAAGCGGCTATGGTGGAGCGCTGGGTGAATGATCCCATCAATGTTATCCTGGGCAGCCTATCCCATAATGTCGATCAGGCTGTATTTAACCACCTGGCTCTAGAGTTAGAGGCAGCGCTGCTGAATACTACGTTTAGTGTCAGTTGGATTCACGGAGATTTCGTCCCTGAGAATATTTTGGTCACGAAAAGTGGTGACGAGGTGGTCGGTATTGTTGATTGGGAACTGGCCGAGCCGGATAGCTTACCGCAAATTGATTGTGGAACGCTGTTTTTGTCTATACGGATGTGGACTCAAGGTCGAGAGATAGGCGAAATTGTTCGAGATTTCCTTCAAGAAGCAACTGACTGGACACCTGACGAACAGTCCTTATTGGCAACCGCTCAGGATAGGTTGCCCGGCCAAAGCCTCAATACTCGGCAATTGGTATTGCTCTGCTGGCTACGGCATATTGCGGCCAATTTGGCAAAATCGACCCATTACGCCAGCCATCGACTGTGGATAGCCAAGAATATTTCATCTGTTATACACTGTCTCAAATAGTGATCCTTTGCATAACTATCAGGAATATCACGTTTGAGAACCCAGGTTTTTTAGCGTTAATGAGAGGTGCTTTTTGCCCCAAAAGGCTATAAATTAGGCACCAAAAACCTTGGTTCTTGCTATAAGACCTTAAAGTGCAAAGGCAGCTACACGACCTGGTAAATTGATAACGACTTCAAAGCAGGACTGTTTGTGTGGAATGGTTGCCTCTACCTAATAAATCGAATAAAAATGCCCCTATGGTATTATTACCAAAACAAAGCCATACTTCTGTAAACGCTAATATCTGGCAAAAATTTAAGGGTACAGAAAATTGGGATCCCAAACTCAGGCCGCTCTTGATGCTTGGATTGGTCGTGTTGCTGTGGGCATTTTCGCTTTCATCCATTAATCCTCTCCGTATGGACGACCTGGGGTTGCTTCGTGTATTCCCGTACCCCGTTTACGCAGCTCTGGCACTATTGCTCATCAGTTTTATTTTCACAGTCTACCGGCGAGAACCCCAAACACCCATCTTAATGCTGCATATTATCGTCTTAATCTTCATGATTCATGGAACCCCAACCATTGTCTATGGAACCTTACGTTATTCTTGGGCCTGGAAGCACATCGGTATTATTGACTACATTGAGCGCTTCGGCACGGTCAATCCGACTATTAATGCTTTGAATGCTTATCACAATTGGCCGGGCTTTTTTACGTTGAATGCCTTCCTCACCCAGGCCGCCGGGCTTGAGGACCCTCTGGTTATCGCTATGTGGGCCCCCGTTTTTTTTAATCTCATTGATCTGGGGGCCTTGTTACTGATATTTACATCCTTCACCAAAGATAAAACCTTAATCTGGTTAGCAATATTGATTTATTATTTAACCAGTTGGGTAGGACAAGATTATTACTCTCCTCAAGCCCTCAATTATTTTTTACACTTGATAATACTGGGTGTGGCGTTGCGATGGGCCAGATTAGCTAAACCACCATCGCCTCGAAGGCTAAAGCGATGGCTTCGGTTTAAGTGGGCTGCCCTACTGGTCTACAAATTTCTCCGCCGCTCAAATCAAGGGCAGATACTAACAACGGACTCTCCTCCTTTAAGCCGACTTACCATTATAACCATGGTCATTCTACTCGGTGGGACCATTGCCTCCAGTCATCAAATTACACCCTTTATGACGATTATGGCCTTAAGCGCATTGGTCATGTTTCAGCGTATCAAGCAGCCTTTACTGCCTGTTATTATGGTTGTCTTAACCGCCGGTTGGCTCATGTTTGGCGCTACCGCTTTTATGAAAGACGAAGTTATGGATCTCGTCACATCCTTTGGGCAGATAACGGAAAATGTCGACTCCAATTTGCGGGATACGTCTGAGGCCAGTCCCGGTCAGCAATTGGTTTCGAAAATGGGTCGAGGCTTGACCCTCCTAACCTGGGTACTGGCATTTTGTGGTGGTTTCCGTCGTTTTCGGTGGGGGTACTGGGATTTAACCATAGCTTTACTCGCTGTGGCCCCATTTATGATCTTAGCGGGAAATTCTTACGGCGGGGAAGCTATCTTTAGAGTCTATCTTTTCTCGTTACCGTTTATGGCGTTTTTTGTTGCAGCCTTACTCCGCCCTCATCCAAGATTAACCCCCTCATATCTGACCGTTATGGCCACGGTTTTGATTTGCGGCACCTTACTTACCGGCTTTTTGTTTGCTTATTTTGGCAAAGAACAACAATATTATTTTACACCCCAAGAAGTAGAAGCCGGAAAATTTCTTCAAAATAGTGCCAAACCCAATTCATTATTAGTTGAAGGCTCACGTAACTATCCCTCCCGATTTCACAATTATGAATTCTTTACCTATGTCGCCATTTCCCGAGAACCTGACGACTCGCTCATGAATGTCGTCAATAAACCCATCACAACGCTTGCACGCTGGATGAATAACCCCGACTACGCTGCCACCTATCTCATAATTACGCGAAGCCAAAAAGTAGAAGTTGACTCGCTCGGTGAGATGCCATTAGGCTCGCTCGATAAGATAGAGCAAGCCCTAACCCGGTCGGCTCAATTCAAGATCATCTTTGAAAATGAAGATGCAAAAATCTTTACCTTAGCCGATCAAGTTGACGAGATAAAACCATGATCCTTCCGAAGACATGGCCCTTAATAATCATTATATCTGCTGTCTTAGTTGGCCTTATGATGGTTACAAATGTTGAGACCCCAATTCGCCCCCTATTGACCATTGGCTTCATTCTCATTTGTCCAGGTATGGCTTTGGTCCAGTTCCTACGGCTTAAAGAACCCATCATAGAGATAACTTTAGCCATTGCTCTCAGCATTGGCATCAGTACTGTCCTTTCTGAGGTCATGGCTCTGGGTAAGATATGGCATCCCGAGGCAGGACTTGCCGCCCTCATTATTCTAACCATAGTTGGGTCAATAATCCGCATGACCCAGATCAAAAATGAACAACCCTTAAAAAACGAAATACACATTACACAGGCTAAAAAGTAACAGTCACTTTCTGGTAAGAATGGGTGTCTGTTGGGCAAAGCAACCTATCAATCAGGGTTTCTTCCGCAGAATTAAGTGAGCAGCCTCACGAGTAGAGCGAGTGCATCCTGAGGCTCTCCTGAGCTTGCCGAAGGGTTTGCGAGACCGTACCGAGGAGGAAGCGACGACTCGAGGCCAACCCGCATCCCTCGATACAACCACCGCTTCGCTCCGGTTTACTCGGGATGCTGACCCTCCCTACTCCCCACCCCCTGGCCTAAACAGACCATTGCCCCCGCTCAATCCTCGTGTTAAAATACAGACAATCGACTACAACCCCCACGCCCTCAGCGACTGCCTCGTCTCCCCCAACCGCCAGGAACCGAAAGGCCTGCCCTACCAGAAAGCAGTCAGACAGTCTCGCTTCAGACGACAG
>JAGRBY010001180.1 GCA_020433835.1 Anaerolineae bacterium
GCCAGAGTTCTCTGTGGGCTAATAACGAACCTTGAAAAATCTCTAAAACCGGTTGGGATTGAGGGATGGGGTGACTCATAGCATACTATTTTATTACTTTTGATACCTGGCAATAGTCTGTCAAAAAGCTACCGTTTATCGTGCATTTTGGCGTACACGTTCTCAACATAGGCTGCTAATGACTGCCGCTGGGGCAACATGGTTTTCCTGTATCGGGCCACCGGCTCCAAATAACGATTACGGTCATACACCTGAGTAATCATGGCGCTGGTAGTCCAGCCACCGGCCGCTTGCAAATGCTGGATGGGCGCACCGCCGGCCAGGGTATCGGTGGTGAAACTGACTCGGAATGAGTGCGGAGTGATGTCACTGTCGATGCTGGCTTTTTGGCAGTACCAGCGCACGGCCTTGTACAAAGCCGCTCCGGTAAGGTGCTTATCGGGATCGACCGGCGAATAGGTGGCTTCATCTTTTCTGCCCACTTTGCGCAATTGGCAAAACATCGGCCAATCCGGGTGATCAAGCTGACCAGAGGTGGTCAGCCATTCTTTAATCACATAGGCGGTATAACTCTCCAAGCCAATCTCCCGCAGTCGGCCCCGCTTGCCCCGGCGTACTATTAAGGTGGGAATCCCCTGTTTGACGGTTAAATCTCCTACCTTGAGGCTGGCCATCTCCTCCCGACGCAGGCCGGTATCCAACCATAACCGAAACAATGCGTAATCCCGCAACCCTTTCAAGCCAGGCTGCTTCATAGCTAACTCTAATAATTGTTTTTGTTCTTCCGGGGCGATGCCGGCGTGGTGTTCGTGCGTGACTTCCGGCATGGACAATCGGTCTTTGAGATAGCTCAGTTTCTCGCGAGGAAACAGGCCCAGATAGGCGGCTTCAGTCAGGAACTCACGGACGGCTGTCATTCGCCGGGCAATGGTGGCCGTGGAGTATGGGCGGCCGGTTTTAGGACTGACCGACTTTTTGAGGTGTTCGAGGTAGGCCGCGATGTGGGTAGTGTCTAATTGTCGCCAAGATGCGTCCGGCACCTGGGTTAGTGGATGCTGATCCCCTACTCCCGGAATCTCTAAGAAGTCTGCAAAGCCGCGCAAGTCCATCGCATACGAGCGGCGGGTGATGTCGGTGCCTTTGGCGGCCATCAAGCGTTTGAAGACCGTAGCGGACGACGGGTCGGGAGTGCTAATGATGGCAAAAGCGGTGTCTGACATAAATCAAAATCTGGTTATTTTAATTACAATTATCGTAACCAAATTGCACAGGAATTTCAAGTGGTAAACCGCTGACCCTTTGGGGCTATATCCATCGCAATACACCAAACGCAGTTGGTATACCTGTAGCTTATATGATAACTGCCTCTTGAACGGCATACCAAGATTTGATATGATGCCTAGTAATGAATACCACACTCGCCACTGACCAGACGGCCAACCACCAATCGCGAGAATATATTGGTTCGGTCAGCCCCAAGGGTATGATCACCATTCCCCAAGAAGCCCGCCAATTGTTAAACATAGCTCCCAAAAGCCAGGTGGTGATCCGCGTTAGCCAGGATGACCTGGTTGTTAAGCCGATGCCCATGTCGTTAGAAGACACCTTTGGTTCGATGACCCCGATCAACCAACCGGAGGACTTTGAGGAACTAATCAAGACTGCCAAAGAAGAACGCGCCGAACACATTATTTCTGAAATGAACCAGTAGCATGGAGGCTCAATTTGTCGATACCAATATTTTCCTGCGCCATCTAACGAATGACCACCCTGAGAAAGCCAAGGCTTGTTTTGAGTTGTTCAAAAAAGCCGCTCGGGATGAAGTTTCATTAGTAA
>JAGRBY010001181.1 GCA_020433835.1 Anaerolineae bacterium
TTTTCGTAGGCATCTTGAATCATTTGGGCCGCTTCTTTCCAGCCGATGTACTCTAACATCATCACACCGGAGAAGAGCAGACTGCCGGGGTTCACTTTATCCAGGTTTGTATATTTCGGGGCGGTGCCGTGGGTGGCTTCAAACAGAGCTACGTAATCGGCAATATTGGCACCGGGGGCGATACCAACCCCACCCACTTGAGCAGCCAGAGCATCACTCAGGTAATCACCATTAAGGTTGGGGCAAGCCAAGATACTAAATTCTTTCGGGCGAAGCAGGGCTAACTGAAAGATGATATCTGCAATTCGGTCTTTGATAACCACTTTGCCTTCCGGCTGATGGCCATCGTACTCGCTCCACAATTCATCTTCGGTAATGGTGACATCGCCAAATTCTTCTTTGGCCAGTTCATAGCCCCACTTGCGGAAGGAACCTTCGGTAAATTTTTGAATATTGCCTTTGTGAACCAGTGTAACGCTGTCTAAACCGCGGTCGAGCGCGTACTGGATAGCTTTGCGAACCAATCGCTTCGTGCCGAACGCGCTGATGGGCTTGATGCCAATCCCGGCCCCTTCCCAGAAATTAGCGCCCAGCTCATCACGCAGGAAATCGGCTAACTTTGCATTTTCGGGGGTACCGGCTTCGTATTCGATACCGGCGTAAACATCTTCCGTATTTTCGCGGAAGATAGTCATGTTGACATTTTGCGGCTCTTTTACCGGGCTGGGAACGCCTTTATACCAGCGTACAGGCCGAACACAAGCATACAAATCGAGTACCTGACGGAGAGTCACGTTTAAGCTGCGGAAACCACCGCCTACCGGCGTGGTTAGCGGGCCTTTAATGCCGACAATAAATTCTTTGATAGCGTCAAAGGTTTCTTCCGGCATATAATTGCCGTCATACAGCTTAGCCGCTTTTTCTCCAGAATAAATTTCCATCCAGGAGACTTTACGCTGCCCGCCGTATGCAGCTTGCACGGCCGCATCCCAAATGCGTTTACTGGCAGTCATAATATCGTAGCCGATGCCATCACCTTCGATGAAGGCCAAGATAGGATTATCCGGCACCTTTAACTTCTCATTTTCAACTGTGATTTTTTCTCCATCTTGAGGAACAACAATTTTATCGAATGCCATGAAAATTCTCCTAGATTTATTTTGTGAGTGGCAAAATTTAGAAATGATCTTAACTGGGGATTGAAACAAAACACCCAACCATTGTATCCGCTTCTATCACCTAAGACACGGAAAACTGGGTATCAACCATTGAACAGATTTGTCTCGGCTGTTAAAAAATAGGTTTGCCTGCTTCATTCTGCTTGGGATGTATTTTACTTTCAGGTGAGTTCTTTGTCAACGCCGGGCAACCCCCCTAGTTTCGCTCTCGGGGAGGCAAAAGATCGCTTCCCAAATCCGAGGCTACAGCCTGGCGAAAGTCATCATCGTCAATGCTAAAAAGTTGACCGTTGGCGCTATGGGCAAAGGGACTGGCTAACCACAAAATTGCCTGGGCCGGTTCGCCAGGAGGCCGAAGCTGGGCATCATCATACCACGACTGCCAAACTGAGGCCAAAGGAAAGATCCGTTCCGGCGTGTTACGCATATTCGATTGCATGGCGGTATTGACAATACCGGGCCGCAAAACAGTAACAACAATGTTGGTATTTTGCAGTTCTGCCGCCAATGTGCTGGCAAAGCGTTCCAGAGCCGCTTTGCTGGCATTATAGGCACTGGCTCCGATGATATCTCGCCCGGCGGCACCCGATGAGATGTTGATAATTCGGCCACTGCCTTTATCTATCATGTGGGGCAAAACTGCTCGCGCAC
>JAGRBY010001182.1 GCA_020433835.1 Anaerolineae bacterium
CAAGATTACGCGCAGCGGGATGAGCCGCACCTTTCAAATTACCCGGAATTTAGAGAATATGACCGTTTTGGAAAATTTGGTGGTTCAAGCCCCGGTTAATGGCCTTCAAGGGTTGTTTGGTAAGGCTATCAAGCCGGAAGAGCGTGACCGGGCGATGAACCTACTCGATTTTATGGGCATCACCCACCTGGCTTATGAAGAAACCCGCAGTCTATCTTACGGGCAAAAAAAGCTCATGGATTTTGCGGCTTTGTTAATGGCCAAACCCCGACTGGTTTTGTTAGACGAGCCGGCGGGGGGGGTCAACCCGGCCTTGTTGGAGGAAATTGTGGCCCATATCAAAGAACTCAACGAACAGGGTATCACCTTTTTGATTGTCGAGCACAATATGGAATTGGTAATGGGCACCTGCGATCCCATCGTGGTTATGGCGGCCGGTACGGTCATTGCCCAAGGGCCGCCCACCGAAATTCAAAATGATCCCGAAGTTCTTGAGGCCTATCTGGGGAGGTAACGCCGTGAGTCTACTTGAGATCAGAGACCTGGTGGCCGGTTACGGCGGTGGCCCCAGCATCCTCAAAGGGGTCAATCTGACGGTTCAGGCTGGCCAGGTCCAGTGTATTATCGGGCCAAATGGAGCCGGTAAATCGACATTGCTAAAAGCGATTGTCGGTTTGTTGCCTCCACGAGAAGGAAAAATCATTTTCAAAGGCGAGGAAATTCAGCGGCTTCGACCCGACCAGGTCCTGCAAGAAGGCATTTGTCTGGTCCCGCAGGAACGAGCCTTGTTCCCAAATATGACCGTCCGCGAAAATCTGCGAATGGGCGGCTATATCATGCGCGATCGACAGCTCTTGGAGCAGCGTATTGAAGAGATTTTCGACAAGTTTCCGATTCTTAGGGAACGCAGCCACCAAAAAGCCGGTACCTTGTCCGGCGGCCAGCAGCAAATGTTGGCGATGGGCCGCATCTTGGCCTTAAAGCCGGATATCGTCATGCTGGATGAACCCTCGTTGGGCCTGGCCCCGATCATTGTGGAACAAATCTTCGATATTGTGCGGCTCTTCGCCGAAAGTGGTCTGACGGTGATTCTGGTCGAGCAAAATGCCCGTAAAGGATTGGAATTTTCGGATTGGGGCTGTGTGCTTGACTTGGGCAAAACCATGTTTGATGGCCCGGCCGATTCAATTCTCACCGACCCGCGAATTCAGGAGCTTTATCTGGGTAAAAGCAAGCAAACACAAGGGACGCACGTATGAGCGAGCTCATCCAAATTTTACTGTTGGGGTTGGCTTTGGGTGGGGTCTTTGCCTTGATGGCCTCCGGTCTGACCTTGGTTTTCGGGGTAATGCGCATCGTCAACCTGGCCCATCCTATTTTTATCATTATGGGCGCGTTTATCAGCTACTGGGCCTTTACGCTCTTTCAGATTGACCCTCTCGTGACCATCCCGCTCAATATGGTGGTGATGTTCTTTGTCGGGGTGGTCGTTTACAAAGCCTTTCTGGCGCGCGATGCCGATAAACCTGACTATGTATCGATTACCGTTTTAATTACGTTTGCCATCGCTCTGTCACTCGATGGGTTACTGGGTTATTTCTTTAGCAATACGCAGCGAACTGCCTCGCCGTCGTACGCCACCGAAGCGATTTTTATCGGCCCCTTTTTCATTCCAAAAGCGCAATTTTATGCCGCCGTTGTCAGCCTGGTCTTGATTGGCTTAGTCTCGGCTTTTTTGAAGTTTACCCGCATCGGCTACGCCATTCGAGCCACCACGCAAAATCGCGCTGCGGCGCAACTGTTGGGCGTGAATG
>JAGRBY010001183.1 GCA_020433835.1 Anaerolineae bacterium
TCCCAAAGCTGGACGCTGGAGCCGTCTTCAAAGGGGACAAACATTCCGGCGGCGGCGGGCATCCACTCGAAGCCGTGGGCCGGTAGATTTAACTCGCGGATGACCAGGGGATGCAGCAGCCCGGTCAGGTAGGCGCAGGGCGAGATAATGTAACCCGGCCATGGCTCCTCCAGAGTACAGGCTCCGCCGATGCGCTCGCGGGCTTCGAGTACGAGTACCTTTTTGCCGGCGCGGGCCAGATAGGCGGCACAGGTTAGCCCGTTGTGGCCGGCACCAACCACGATGGCGTCCCAGTTTTGAGCTGCCATTTCTGAGACCGGCATCGGTAAGCCGATTTGGCCGAGTTGTTGAATAGCACTGATTGTTGCGGTCATGATGTAGTCCTCAAAGTCATTAACTATGACGTGCAGTCGTAAGCAAATCTACCTATAAATTTTTAAGCCGGTCAAACGTAGCGCGGTCGAGATAGTTCTGCTCCAGACAAATATGCTCGATGGCCTGATCGAATCGGTCGCGCCACAGTTCGGGAGCCGGTTGGATGATCGGCAGGTGGAATTCGGTCGAAAGTTGAGACAGATAGCGTGCGATGGGTTCTTGAACCGTTTGGCTGAAACGCTCACCCATCAATTCCAGCGTTTCGTGAAGCGCCTGCTGCGCCTTGGGTGAAAGATGGCGATACTCGTTTTCGTTGATGGCAACCATCAGGTTGAGGGTGTAGCCGTAGTCGATGAGGGTGACGTATTGGGTGACCTCGTGCAGGTTAAGCGGCGACGCCGAGCCGACGGGAGCCAGAAAGGCTTCGATGTCGCCCTGTTTGAAGGCTTCGTAGCCCTGGTTCCAGGGCGTTTGCACCGGATTAGCGCCCAGAGCCAGACGCAACGCGTGGGCCGCTTTTGATGCAAACGAGCGAAAATTTCGCCCCACGAGATCATCGGGTGTGAAAATAGGATAGGTCGAGAAAAGAAGTTCGCAGTGGCCGTATTCCCAATTGGATGTCGGATTCAGGAGGCGAATACCGTTGTCGAGCAATTTTTGAAAAATAGCCTGTTGAAAAATATCGCTTTGTAAAAAGCGATGGTAGTGGGCACGATCGTGAAAAAAGTAGGGGAGGCCAACAACGCCGCACAGTTCTGAGAAGGTTTCAAGGCTGAGCAGATCGTCCAGAAAAATATGGATTGAACCATCGGCCAGCCCTTGCGTTTGCTCATAGGCCCAGGCGTGCTGATATATTTGGATGGTAAGTTCGCCGTCACTTTTTTCTTTGACCTGGTTGGCAAAGTCGGCAACAACCTCTTTGCCCAGCAGCGTGCGGGTCATGACCATGCCCAAGGCCCGCGAAGGTTGCTGCTCTTGGAGGAAATAGCCCAACGGTCGATTGAGGGCTGTACTAATGCGGCGCAGGGTGGGGATGGTCGGGATCAGATCGCCGCGCTCGATATGTGACAGGTGGCTGACCGAAATTTCGGTCACATCCGATAAGTCCGCCTGTCGCATATTGAGCGACTTTCGGGCTTCGCGAATGCGCGTCCCTATAAATTGTTCTTCTTTAGAATTTTCGTCGGTAATTGTCAATGGAATGGATGAGAAATTTTAGGTGTACAGTAAATTTGGTCGAAAAGAAAGATAAATAAATAAGCCTAAATTTATAATTTGCCAGATTATAGCCCTTTTTGAGGAGAGGTCAAATTGGAAAAAGTTTGAAAAATTTGTGCGCTTATGAAACAAACCACGATGTTTGCACTTTTTTAGAAACCAGGGTTTTGATCGTGCCAGCGAGGGATTTGTTAATGAGACTTTCGTCGCCGGAGGAA
>JAGRBY010001184.1 GCA_020433835.1 Anaerolineae bacterium
CTTCATTGTTCCAATCTGTACCAACATGTTCCAACGCGCACTTCATTGTTCTCAACAATTACGCCATGATCCTCCGCTGTAGGAACATGTTCCGGCGTGTACTTTATTGTTCTCGATAAATTCTTCATGATCCCGGTCTGTGGTGCCACGTTTCACCCAGAGAAGATAGGTTCAATTTTAGAAATTGGACTCATCGCGGGGCCGTTTTTCGATTTTCGAGCGGGGGAATGGTCATTGTATGCCTCCATCCTTGAAGAAATTTATGGACCGACGGGAGATTGGGTTCAACTGTTTCAGAAAAGTGATGGATATTTAGGGACCGAGCTGCATTGGGATGTTTCTAATGAACTACGGTACGTGACCCTCGATTATTGGGCGTCACGCGAGGCTCGCGATGCTTTCCGTGAACAGTTTGCCCAGGAGTTTGCCGATCTTGATCAGCGGTGTGAATCCCGTATGGAAAAAGAGATTTTTCTGGGAGATTTTGCGGGTTTTGGGGCCTACCGCGGCTTTATTCCTTGAAAATTTGTCGCAGTAAGGGTGTTTTTGGCGAGTTCTGCCCAAATTTTTGCCATTTGCCCTTCCTATGCGGTTGAGCAGGTAACTTCGAGATCTTCGTTATCCCCAGCTTCCTTTATCGGCGATTATAAATCGGTATAGTGAATATCTAATCCCCTCCTAATAGGTTTGAAATCAATCAAACGTTTGTACGCTCCTGGTAGTGCAGGTAACCCCAAAAATTACCTCTCCGGTTTACTTTCCAATGGTGTTATTATCTTAATAGCAAGCTCGTTTTAGGACTACGTTATACTTAGCGGCTGTAAAAATGTTTCATTTGTTGCATTTTTGAGGTTCTCAAAAATTTTAAGGTTCAGGCGCGACGATTGATCGTTTATGAAACACCGTTTTGTCAGTGGGGCTGGACTCGCTTAGAAAAGGAGTGATAAGATTAAGAAATGACTTTTAAACTTCAACGTTCTGTGGAGTTAGAGCCGTTTTTTAACAACATAGCCGATAGGAGAATTGATTATGGCTGATGACACAAAAAATTCCTTCTATGCATCTTCATCCGATGCCGGTTCCGTGCCGGAAATTGATCCGTTCAAATTTCGCAAAGTTATGGAAGAAATTCATGCCAGTCAAAATTTACCGCTCGGATTTATTGGCGGTTTGGTGGCAGCGGTTATCGGGGCGGTTATTTGGGCTGCTATTACGGTGATGACGGGCTATCAATTGGGAATTGTGGCTGTTGGCCTTGGTTTTTTGGTGGGTGTGGCTGTCGGCGTGTTTGGTAAAGGCATCGACCGGATTTTTGGGTTTATGGGAGCCGGATTGGCGCTGTTTAGCTGCATATTGGGTAATTTTTTGACCATTGCTGCTTTCATAGCCCAAGAAGAGGCGATGTCGATTGTGGGGGTTCTTTTTATCTTATTCTTGTCGCCGAGTCTGGTTATCGAGCTTATGGGGGCAACGTTTAGCCCGATGGATTTACTTTTTTACGGCATTGCTGTTTATGAAGGGTATAAGTTTTCATTTAGAAAATTAACCGAAGCTGATCTGAAGAATATGTTGAAGCAGTCGTTGTAGTTACAAGCATCTATCGCTATTGAGTTGAACATCAGGACATAGTAAACAAACCCTCTACGAAAAAACACACCCTTATTTATCATATTTCAGGCATAATCATGTCTAATAAGAGATGTAATCGGCAATGTCTGATAAAGCGGGTAGCTCTGCACACAATCGTGGTAGCGTTAGAACCCAGGTTTTTCTTGAACATGAGACCTGCACAGGCTTACTTTTGGTGCT
>JAGRBY010001185.1 GCA_020433835.1 Anaerolineae bacterium
AAATCATGGTCGATGGCCTGGGCATCGGCGATGTGGGCAATGTGGTGTTGCGTGACCGCCATCTGCTGTCCCGAGACGGCTTTGTGGTGGTTGTCATTGCTGTTGATGGCAAAGACGGCACACTGGTCTACGGCCCCGATTTTATCTCGCGCGGTTTCGTCTACATCCGCGAGTCAGAAGAGCTGATCGAAGAGGTCAAAGAGCGCATCATCGACCTCATGGAAAGCGGCAAAACCCACCGCGACACCGCCGCCACCGACGTACGCGACACGGTCAGCCAACTGCTTTACCAGCGCACGCGCCGCACCCCTATGATTTTTCCGGTGGTTTTAGAAGTGTAGGCGTATCCAAAATTTACATTTCAACCGGTTTATAGCGGGAATAAACATGCTCTCACGACCAAAGAGATCGCGTCACCCCCGCATCACCACAACATTGTCTATCGCGTTCTCGCCAAAATTCTAAAATGCACTCACAACGACGGCTATCATAACCTGCACCCCCGACAGGTGAAATAGCCGACAGTCTTTTACAATGCGAGCCAATTTTAGGATGCGTAGGATAGATCGTGTCCAACCCACTATTAACTACGAAGTTATACGTTCCTCATCCGCAAACCGGGCAGCGCCTTGTGCCGCGACCACATCTCGTGGCACGCTTAAACCGGGCGATGAGTACCCGGCTGACCCTCATCTCCGCCCCGGCCGGTTTTGGTAAAACCACCCTTTTAACCGAATGGATTCCCCAAAGTCAACGTGCCGTCTGTTGGCTCTCGCTCGATGAGGCCGATAACGACCTGGCCCGATTTTTGACCTACTTCATCGCCGCATTACAGCAGTTCAAGGCCGATTTAGGGCAGAGCTACCTGGCGGCGCTCCAATCGCCCCAGCCGCCTGCCGTCGAACCGTTGATTACCACCCTGGTAAATGAGCTTAATCAGACACCGGCTGAAGTGGCGCTGATTTTGGACGATTATCACGTGATCCAACTGCCGGCCATCCACTCGGCAGTGGCCTTTTTGTTGAACAACTTACCGCCCAATATGCACCTGATTATGACCAGCCGCGCCGATCCTCCTCTGCCTCTGGCCCGACTGCGGGCACGTGCGCAACTCACCGAGCTACGCCTTGCCGATTTGCGCTTTACCCTGGCCGAAGCCACCACGTTCTTTCATCAAACCAAAGATTTACCGCTCCCGGCCGAGCAGATCAAGGAGTTGGAAGCCCGCACCGAAGGCTGGGGAGCCGGATTGCAATTGGCGGCGCTCTCGCTGCAAGGCTTGGATGCCGCCGGTGTTTCGCGCTTCATTCGCGACTTCACCGGCAGCCATCACTATATCTTCGACTACCTGGCCGAGGACGTTCTCCACCAACAGCCGCCCGAAATTCAACATTTCCTGCTGCACACCTCGATCTTGAGCCGCTTGTGTGCGCCTTTGTGCGATGCCGTTCTGGGTCAGACCGACAGCGAAATAATGAAAGGCAAGACTTCATCCACCATCCTCGAATATCTTAAACGCGCCAACCTCTTCCTGGTCCCGCTCGATGACCGGCGGCACTGGTACCGCTATCATCACCTCTTTGCCGATTTCCTACGCGACCGGTTAACTCGTGACATTGGTCAGGCGGGCGTAAATGCGCTGTACCGGCGCGCTCGGGTGTGGCACGAGCAGCATAACGCAGTTGAAGAAGCCATCAACTACGCTCTGGCCGGTCGCGATTGGGCCGGGGCGGTCAAGTTAACTGAACAGCTCGCCACGTCGCTGTGGACCAGTTCCCGCTATATCCTGACCTGGTTAA
>JAGRBY010001186.1 GCA_020433835.1 Anaerolineae bacterium
CCACGCGCTCGATGGTTATAAGTTTTTACGGGTTGATTTAGACGGCCGTGCATCCTCTGGTGATACGTTTTTATATACCGTTTTGCTTAATGAGGACGGCCGTTTAGAGGATTTGCGCTGGCGCTTTTACAATGCTGACTTTCATGCTGGTGGGCAAGTGCTTTTTGATGGGCAGCACGCCACGGCCGTGCGTGAGGTAAACGACGGCCGTTTTGAGGAAGAAATTGAACTTGTAAACGGGGTGGTGTTTTTCTTCCCGGCCGTTTTAGGGTTGTGGTTGCTAAAAGAGAAGCAATTGCACACGGCCGTGACGCTCGATATGCACAGCCGCGAACCGGCTGAATTTATGAAGCTGGTCTCGTTTCCGGCCGAATTGCAACAGACAGACACAACCTTGCAGCTACAGTGGGCGCAACAAGATCGCCAACTGAGCTTTGGCAAACATGGCTGGCCCATCCACATGGCGCGGCCGGATGGCTTAACGGCCGTTGAACAACGAATCGCTGTATACGGATAATAACGATGTCGGCCAAAGCACTGACCCAGTTGCTCCAGCAAAAATATAACACGCTCAACGGCCAACCCTTTCACATCCTAGATGTGACGGTGAACGTGCCGGGTGATGAACTGCTCAACGATGTGACTGTGTACCTTGACAAAGAAAGCGCCACCACGATAGAGGCGCTGAATGAAAATCAACTGTTTCTTCTCGGCCATAAAATGTTGGAAGATGCGTTTATGCAATTGGCGGCCCCAATTACATGTTCGCTTCATCTGATACGGCAGTTTTTCGATGCGGACCTTACTCAGTTTGAAACAGATGATAGCTACTTTATCGGTGATTATTGGGATGATAAGCACGGGTATTGGATTGCCCGTAGTTATCTTGATTTGTTTTATGATGAACAAACACGCCCAATTTTGACTGGCGGTTCATGGCTAAGTGATTGGGTTCAGGAGTATCAACCACCGCGCTCAATGCTATTAGGTTTGGCAAACACTTTTTCTCTTGAGGAATTTCTACATGCTATTTTAGAAACGCCTACATATGACGACCTAACGATTAGAACTATTGAAATTGATGAATTAGCTCATGATCAGCAGCGATGTGTCGTTCGGGTAAGTTGGTCAAGATTGCCTCTTGAGCGGAATGAGTTCGGCATTATTGGTTTAGGGTATCAGCTTTTTAGCTATTTGCTTCGCTATTATGGAGATACCGTTAGCAGGCTATGGTTAAAGATTATTCAATGGGATTCAGAATTAGTTTCTTATGAAAAACGAGAGGATCGGTACTGGTATAGCAGTTGGCTAGATAATGAGTCAACCAGATTTGAGTTAGACGAACCTGTCGTTTTTAACGGCCGTGCCAAGCGAGAATTTAAAGATTATTTACAGCAGCAATTGCTACAAGGGCGGTCATATCTAACATTACATGATTTTACTGTACGCGATAAGGTTGGATGGCTCGTCGCAATGACAGTTGAGAGCACGCTTGATGCTTGGCTTAAGGCTCGGAACGATTTGTTCGATGAGATGGAAAGGTTAATTTGGGATGTATTTACATACTACCAACAACCACCTTGGTGTGTGCTAAAAATCCAAACAAAAAAGTGGCATCTAACGGTTCGTTTAGAACAAGTTGATCATGGATATTTCCTAGAGAGGCTCACTGAAGAAACAGGACCAAATAGGTCTCTTTTAAGGGATAAACCAAAGGAAGATGCTGTTTTTTTGACTAAGCGCTTCAAGCATGATTGGAATCAATATCGTTATCTGTATCATTCTCTACAAACAG
>JAGRBY010001187.1 GCA_020433835.1 Anaerolineae bacterium
CATATCCGTCAATTCGCATATGCAAATTGGCCGGACGCTGATCCGCCGCCGCATTGAAGATCCATTTTGACCACTGCTCCTCCGGGTTGGTATCGGTTGGTGGTCGATGGTCGCCGATAATGTGGGCAATGTGTCGATAGCCGTTCTCCACCATTCTGGCGGCAATCAATGGATCGAGCTTGGCTACCGTTATCTGCACGTCGATAATGTCCTTTGCGGCCAGTGCAGGCACAGAGGTCGAACCGATATGATCGATCCGTAGCGCAGCATCGCCTAGAACGGCGCGCAGTCTACAGCCAATTTGTTGAAACTCCTCCGGCCAATGTGGCTTATAGGGTACTATTTCGATGAGCATGTGGAAGGCCCCTTTCAACACGTATACACCTGAATACAGCGGGTACATTGTAGGTAATTGTCCCAGTGTACTATAACTTGTTGCCTGGGCCAACAACCTGCTCTTGATATCCAGGGCAATCGTGTACAAACTATACGGAATAATCAATAATCAATAATCAATAATCAATAATCAATTGATTATTGATTATTCCGTACCTAAACCAGTAGGAGGAAAGCCATGCATATTACGCAGCGCGAACAGGAAAAACTCTTCATTTTCCTAGCCGCCGAGCTTGCGCGTAAACGGCAGGCGCGTGGGCTCAAACTCAATTATCCCGAAGCCGTCGCTATTATCACCTTTGAAATCATGGAAGCTGCCCGTGACGGCAAAACGGTTGCCGAGATCATGAGCTACGGCACAACGATTCTCAGCAAAGACGATGTTATGGATGGCATTGCCGCCATGATCCACGAAGTCCAAGTCGAAGCGACCTTCCCCGATGGGACGAAATTGGTAACAGTGCACGATCCGATTCAGTAGGCTGGTTGGACAGTAGGGCAGTTAGACAGTGGGACAGTGAACAGTGGGCAGTTTTTGACTTTTTGCTGTTGATTACCTGTTTTAATGGAAGTTGATGATTATCCGGTAAAGCGGAGGCTGAGCCTGTCGAAGCCATAGCGCTCCGCTTTACCAAATTATTTGAATATGCTCGTTAAAACAAGGGGAGCACAAATGATTCCAGGAGAAATTCTCGTTGATAAAGCGGGGGCCGATATTGTTGCCAATGCAGGTCGAACGACGGTGACGTTGCTGGTGAACCATACGGGCGATCGGCCGATTCAGGTGGGAAGCCATTTCCACTTCTTTGAGGTGAACAACGCACTTGAATTTGATCGGGCAGCGGCCTATGGCATGCGTCTCAACGTGGCCGCGGGTACGGCTGTCCGTTTTGAGCCGGGTGATGCGAAAGAGATAACACTGGTTGCGTTGGCCGGGGAAGGGATAGCCATGGGACATCGTGGGCTGGTCCAAGGCGCGCTGGCCGATGAATCAATTAAAGCAAACGCATTGGAGAAAGCCGCATGACACTCAATATTCCACGACAGACCTATGCCGATCTCTATGGCCCCACCGTCGGTGACCGCGTGCGGCTGGCTGACAGCGAATTGATCATCGAGGTGGAACAAGACTTCACGGCCTATGGCGATGAAATTACCTTTGGCGGCGGCAAGGTCATCCGTGACGGCATGGGCCAGAGCAGCCGCGCCACACGGGAACAGGGCGTGCTCGATGTTGTTATTACCAATGCGCTGATCATCGACCACTGGGGCATTGTGAAGGGTGACATTGGTATCAAGGATGGGCGTATTGTGAAGGTGGGCAAGGCGGGCAATCCCGATACCATGGCCGGGGTTGATCCCGCATTGGTTGTCGGCGCCTCGACTGAGGTGATT
>JAGRBY010001188.1 GCA_020433835.1 Anaerolineae bacterium
TTCGCGCTTATCTCACCTTTTTTGCTGGTTGGTTGGCGATTGCTCTACAGTTGGGCTTTTAAGATGACGGTTTTTCAGCAAAAAGCCATCATTGTAGGGGCTGGGTGGGCCGGTAAGACCATTGCCAAAATCCTCAATGACCATGCTCCCTCGCAGTTCCAATTGGTCGGCTTTGTTGATGACGATCCCACAAAACAACATACAAAGGTTGAGGGCGCACTGGTGCTGGGTTCGGTCGATGCGCTGCCGGGGCTAGTGCAAGCCCACGGCGTGACGGATGTCGTATTAGCTATCACCCGCGATGTGCCGGGGCATGCGTTGTCTAGCCTGATAAACTGCTACGAGCGCAATGTGCGTATCTCGACAATGGCTGAACTGTACGAATGGCTGACCGACCGCGTGCCTGTCGAGCACATCGGCGACAACTGGTTTGTGGTTCTGCCGCTAAGCAACCGTAATCAAACATTGGCTTATCGAGTTACCAAACGGATGATGGATATCGTTATCTCAGCGGTGGGGTTGCTTCTCTTTGCACCATTATTTCCGGTGCTGGCGTTGTTGATTAAAATCGATTCCTCCGGTCCAATCTTTTATCGCCAAAAGCGTGTCGGTCGAGGTGGGTATGTCTTTGAACTGATCAAGCTACGCTCGATGGTCGTTGATGCCGAAAAAGACGGCGTTGCTAAATGGGCCGATTTTGACGATCCGCGCGTCACCAAAGTCGGTCGATTTCTGCGCCAGACTCGCCTGGATGAAGTGCCTCAACTGTTCAACGTCCTGCGCGGTGAAATGAGCCTCATCGGCCCTCGCCCCGAACGCCCCGAATTTGTGCAGGAACTCGAGCAAGAAATCCCCTTTTACCGTACCCGTTTAAGTGTTAAACCTGGCCTCACCGGTTGGGCACAGGTCAATTACGATTACGGCCGTTCGGCTGTTGATGCTCTGGAGAAGTTGCGCTACGATCTGTACTACATCAAGCATCAGTCGATTCATCTGGATGTGATCATCTTACTGAAGACAATTGGTACGGTGCTAATGCTGCGGGGGACTTAATTTTTTTGCACTTTCAAGATCACAACCCATAAGATCGCTATTAACCCGCCATACAACAAAAGCAGGAAGATGTAAAACATAGGCTGACCCAACGGGCCGGGTTTATAGGCCGCCAATTGCCTGAGCAGTGTTTGTAAGGTTGCCCCGGTTTTGCCACTGTAATAAAGTTTAAACCCTATGTCGAAAGGATGCTGTACAACGGGTTGAGTTTTTTGGACAATGGGCAACCAGATTTGATTCGTCAACGCGACTGCACTACTGTTGGGTAACGCTATAGTGTTACTTTTATATGTCGCACTACCTCTCGGATAGGTATCAACCCCACTGGCATACACCCCTAACGATGAATTCACTTCACCCGATTTGCTTTCCACAACGATGCAATAGCGGCGTCCGGCCGAATCATCCAAAGGAGAAAAGGTGAGTGGGAAAGCTTGTTTGCTCACAATGCTCACCTGTTTTACGGTCAATGTCTCGATATCCTCGGCTGCGTCGCATTGCTGTTTCAAATGAAATACTACTTCATTTGAATTGTTATTGGCTTGGTTTTCAAAATATAATTCAATTCGGGAGAGGCCCGGATATTCAGCCTCAAACTCTTGGGTTATTTGAGCGTCGCCAGCGAGAAAGTAAATATCGGTTGAATAGAGGGGCGAGTAATAGACCGTATCAAAATTGGAAATACGGCCCCAGAGTAATTGGTAAACAGAGCCACTAGCGATAATCAGGAGCAGAAT
>JAGRBY010001189.1 GCA_020433835.1 Anaerolineae bacterium
TGACCGGCGATCTGCTGGTTGAGCCGGAAGATGAGCCACTTAGCCCTCACGTCCGCACCATTTTTGATCTGGACAATGGCCACCAATTGCGCTTTAAAGACCCGCGCAAATTTGGCCGGGTTTATCTGGTTGAGGATCCTGACCTCGTGGTCGGTAAACTGGGGCCGGAACCCTTGCCCGATGATTTCACGCTCGATGATTTCAAGGCGCTGTTCCGCCGCCGCTCGGGGCGATTAAAGCCGCTGCTGCTCAACCAGGAATTTATCGCCGGAGTGGGCAACATCTATGCCGATGAAAGCAGTTTCATAGCCAAGATCGATCCCCGTCGAGCGGTTGATACCCTCACCGAGACGGAGTTGGAACGGCTCTACTACGCTATCCGGCAGGCGCTCAACGCCGGTATCACCCATAAAGGTGCCAGCCTGGACGCGGTCTATCGCGGTGGCGAGTTTCAAGACCACTTTCAGGTTTATGGCCGTACCGGCGAGCCGTGCCTAACCTGTGGCGCAACTATCCAACGTATTGTCTTGGGCGGTCGCTCGACCCACTTTTGTCCCGTTTGCCAAACTTAATCACAATTTCAAAAAAGAACATCGTCACAAAGGTGTGACTACGCCACCCATATTAAATCGCCTTTATGGCAATCACAACGCGAAAGGAAAACACCTTTGTTAAACACGGTTGAACCTCATATTAAAGGCATCATTTTCGATGCCGACGGCACATTGATCGACACCATGCCGGCTCACTATATGGCCTGGGAACAAACGGCTCAACTATTCGGCGGGCATATCTCCGAGACGCTTTTTTATGAATTGGCCGGCGTTCCCAGCCGCCGCATTGTTGAGATCCTCAACGAAAAATTTGGCTATAGTTGGGACCCTGACGAATTTGCGGAACACAAAGAAAGTATCTACATCAACACCTTTCTCCCACAGGTCAAAATTATTGAGCCGGTTGTTAATATTGCCAAAGCCTACAAGGGGCGCATGCCGCTGGCTGTAGGCACCGGCGCAACGCAAGAAGTTGTACAGGCCGCACTGAATATAACCGGCATAAACTATTTATTCGATGCCGTGGTAGGGGCCGATGATGTTGAACACGGCAAACCTGCCCCCGACACCTTTTTAGAGGCAGCGCGCCGCTTGGGAGTTGAGCCTCACTATTGTTTGGTCTATGAGGACAGCGATTTGGGTTTGAAGGCGGCTGAGAGCGCCGGTATGACCCATGTTGATGTGCGGCCTTATCTCATGCCGGCTAAAAACGGTCGGTAGCAGAGAATTTATAGGAGCATCAAAGCTTGCTTTGATCAGCGCTGCCTATGACAAAGCAAGCCTTTAGGACTTACGCAGTTATAAAGGTGACAGTCACTTGAACGCCCTAAATCGACTTATTTAGGCTAATCCAATGCCGATTTATGACCAATAAGTGACTGTCACCTGACTTTTCCACTTGGAGGAGAGAAAAAATGTCACCAAAAAAAATTACATCATCGGCATTAGCGGTTGGAACAATTTCGCTGGTCGCTTTGATTGGGCTGTTGGTAATCGGGACTTTTAGTTGGTGGCCGATAGCCGGTTTGGGGTTGGCTCTGCTGCTGCTGGTCGTTTCATTTTTGCGGGGAGCCTACCTCACCGCCCAAAAACGGGTCGCTATGGTCGATATGCTTAACGACTGCTATCAAGGCAATGCTAAAAAAGAATAGGCTCTTGATGGATTTCAAGGAGGTGACTTCCACCCGCCCTAGCCCGACGCTAAAGCATCGGACTGAAAGAGCAAAGGAC
>JAGRBY010000118.1 GCA_020433835.1 Anaerolineae bacterium
TCTCAAATCTGCCACTCGCCTACTTCATCCCGGTCTTGGTTTAAAGCGGTGGTTTATCCCCCTCCTAACAGGGTTGATCATTACCGGATTTGGTATTGGTATTTTTCTCAGTGCGTTAGCAAACCAAACAACGGTTTCCTTTACACTTCAACCACTCTTTCAATACAGGCCGGGTTGGTACCCCGGTGCCGCACTCGCCCTTTTTGGATTAGGGTTGACAAGCTACAGTATCTATCGACTTAATAAACTATTACTCCAAGCAATTCTACCAAATAAACAAGCTACGGTTGGCTATGTCGCCGAACAAGTATATCGTCATCACAGGAAAAAAAGACGAGGACCAAAAGTCGTTGTTATCGGTGGGGGAACGGGGCTTAGTGTTTTATTACGCGGCCTTAAACATCACACAGAAAACATTACGGCTATTGTTACCGTAGCCGATGATGGCGGATCATCGGGTAAACTGCGGCGAGAGCTGGGTGTTCTACCGCCGGGCGATTTTCGAAACTGCATCGCTGCTTTGGCCGATGATGAAGCCTTAACTACGCAGTTGTTTCACTATCGCTTTCGAAGTGGTGGGCTTGAAGGACATAGCTTTGGCAACATCTTCATTACGGCGATGGCCGAAGTTACCGGTTCGTTTGAAAAAGCACTGTATGAAAGTGGTCGTGTGCTGAATATCGGCGGCACGATTTTACCCAGCACCTTAGAAAATGTCACCCTTATGGCCGAGGTTGATGAGGGGCCACAAACGCGCAAGGTAGAGGGCGAAAGCGCCATCCCCGAAGCAAAACTACCCATTGAGCGCGTTTACTTTGAGCCAAATATGGTTCGGGCTTTTCCGCCGGCCATTCAGGCGATTCTGAATGCAGATTTGATTTTAGCCGGACCAGGTAGCCTGTACACCAGTGTTATACCCAACTTGCTGGTTAGTGAAATTGTCACCGCTATCCGTGCCAGTTCGGCCCCGAAGATTTATATCTGTAACGTAGCCACGCAGCCGGGTGAAAGCGACAATTATTCTCTGGCTGATCACGTACGGGCTATAGAAGACCATACGGATATCATCGACATTGCTCATGAAAACGGAGCTGGGCAAAATTTTTATACGGCCCAGCGAACCAAAAAAACGCTCTTTAACTATGTATTGGCTAATAACAATCAACAAAAAACCATTCCTGATAGTATGAGCCACTTAAAATACGTACCCTTCACCAATTCCAATATGCATGGATACCAGGTCATTGGGGCTGATGTAATCGATGAACAATATCCCTGGCGTCACGATGCCGAAAAGCTTGCCGACGCTATTATGAACTGGTATAAGAATCTTTATGATTCATAACTATTTTTAGCTTGTAACTACTCAGCAGTGGTGGCTTTTTGCGTCATTCCCGCACGTTTTTAGTGGGAATCCATTCATTGGCCTTAAGTGGATGCCCGATAAAAACATTCGGGCATGACGGCTGAGTAGTTACTTTAGCTTTACCTTCAGCATATATAACGAAATCGTTATATAGTTAACAAAATTTTTAATCTATATTAACTTTAGAGACGGAGGAAAAATCAATTATGACTACACGAGTCGGTATTAACGGATTTGGGCGCATTGGGCGTCAGGTATTTAAGGCTATTCGCGATAAGTACGGCGATAGCCTTGAAGTTGTAGCCGTTAATGACATTGGTAACGTGCCGACCATGGCCCACCTACTCAAGTATGACTCAAACTACGGTAAATTTGACGGAACCGTAGAAGTAACAGAGGAAGGCCTCAGCGTCGACGGAAAACTCCTCAAGGTGCTGGCCGAACGTGATCCTGGCAACCTGCCCTGGGGCGATTTAGGCGTAGACATTGTTGTTGAGAGTACCGGTTTGTTTAGAACCGGTGAAAAAGCCGGTTTACATATTAAAGCCGGTGCAAAAAAGGTTATTATCAGCGCTCCGGCCAAAGGCGAAGACCTAACTGTTGTGCTGGGTGTTAATGATGACCAGTACGATTCGGAAAAACATCATATTGTATCCAACGCCTCTTGTACAACCAACTGTCTGGCTCCAGCAGCAAAAGTTGTAAACGACAGCTTTGGCATTGTAAAAGGGCTGATGACCACTATTCACGCTTACACCAATGACCAAAAAATCTTAGACTTGCCTCACAGTGACCTACGCCGGGCCCGCGCTGCCGCAATGAGCATTATTCCGACCACAACCGGTGCAGCAAAAGCTGTTGCATTGGTTATTCCTGATCTGAAAGGCAAATTTGATGGTTACGCGCTGCGCGTTCCAACCTCAACCGTTTCGGTAGTTGACTTTACATGCTTGGTTGAAAAAGATACGTCAACCGAAGAGCTTAAAGCGGCTTTGAAAGAAGGTGCTACCAACGGCCCCATGAAAAACGTTATGGACTATGTTGAAGAGCCGCTGGTTTCCATCGACTTTAAAGGTAACCCGGCCTCCAGCTCGGTCGATGCTGAGTTCTGCCAAGCCATCGGTGGCAACCTTGTTAAAGTTGTTACTTGGTACGACAATGAGTGGGGTTATTCCTGCCGTACAGCTGACTTAGCCAACATTATGGCCGGAAGCCTTTAAGTAAAGCTGCGTTAGTTTATTAATCCACAATCTTTAAGAGAGGCTGAAATCAGCCTCTCTTAAAGACAGATTGTAACTAAGCCTTAGCCAGTTGTTCCCACTATGACAGCTATAATAGTAAAAGAATTTGTTAAGGCTTAGATATAATCATCACTTAGAGCTGAAATCTCAAATGATCGTAGCTAATTGACGTCGGACACAATTGATGCTATAATTCAAAATTAAAGTGTTCAGCACGTAAATTAGCTCCACGTGCCCTTGCGTACGCTGACTTTGTTCCTCAACGCAAAACTTGATCTCTCTGAAAAGAATTTGAATTTATAAAATAAACTTAACGGCGTCCCCTAAGTTACCCTACATTGGGCTTAGAGTAAACCCTTCAACAAAAACACAAAGGTGAACATAAAGAAAAACTGCTCATACAGCTTTATTATGAGCCTCTTGTAAAGCTATTGCTGAGCTTACTTATGAGTTCACGCAGTTAAAACCTCAATTGCTTATGAATTTCCAAACTGGCTCGCTAAGTTCTCCTCAATAGCGGTTCGCGACTTTGAATAATGACCAAAAACTGTTCTTAACGAACTATCGGTGGATTAACCCAGCAAAATCTCAACTCATAACTATAAAACCAGACTTATTTAAAATGCATATACTTCATACAGTTCTTATAGACGAGCCGTTAAAGACGCTTTTTCTATGTGAATTGTCCATGTTTTTTGGGAGATGTAATTATGAACATGGCAGAACTTGATGCCAAAACACTTGATGATCTACGTGTACTTGCAAAAGATTCCGAAATTTCCGGTTATAGCAAGCTCAAAAAAGGGGATTTGATCCTCAGAATTCTGAAACACCGGGCCGAAGCGCAAGGGTATATTTTCGGCGGTGGCGTTTTAGAAATCATTTCTGATGGAATTGGTTTCTTACGCTCTGTTGATCTTTTACCCGGACCGGACGATATTTATGTATCGCAAAGCCAAATTCGGCGCTTTGGCTTACGAACCGGTGATATGGTTATTGGGCAGGTTCGTCCTCCCAAAGAAACCGAAAAATATTACGGTCTTTTAAGGGTTGAAGCGGTTAACGGACTTGATCCTGAGTCAGCCAAGAAGCGCCCTGTCTTTGAGCGTATGACGCCTATCTTCCCCAGGGAGCGCCTTAAACTTGAAACCGCGCGCGATATCCTGTCAACCCGATTGCTCGATATTCTGGCTCCTATCGGTCGCGGACAACGGGGACTCATTGTATCACCCCCGAAAGCTGGTAAAACAACCATTCTCAAGCAGATTGCTAACGGTATTAGCAAAAATTATGAAGATGTTCATATGATGGTTGTACTTATCGGTGAGCGGCCCGAAGAGGTGACGGACATGGATCGCTCTGTTGATGCTGAAGTTATGGCTGCTACGTTTGATGATCCAGAGTCGGATCAGACTCGCGTAGCCGAGATGGCTCTGGCAAAAGCCAAGCGTTTGGTTGAAGGCGGACGCGATGTCGTTGTTCTTATGGACTCGCTTACGCGACTGGCGCGTGCGTACAACTTGGTTGTACCTCCCAGTGGTCGAACGCTGTCGGGTGGTATTGACCCGGCTGCACTCTATCCGCCAAAACGATTTTTCGGTGCCGCCCGAAACCTTGAAGAAAGCGGCAGCTTAACCATTATTGCTACCTGTTTGGTTGATACCGGCAGCCGGATGGACGATGTTATTTATGAAGAGTTCAAAGGGACCGGCAACATGGAAATGCACTTAAGCCGTAAACTGTCTGAACGTCGCTACTTCCCGGCTATCGATATCGAACGCTCAAGCACTCGCCGTGAAGATCTGCTCCTTGACCCGGATGAACTGGCTAAGGTTTGGACGTTACGTCGAATGATCACCGCTGTCGGTGGTGGTTCTGAAGCGACGGAAATGATTCTGGAACGTCTACCCAAGACAGAAAATAATATCGAATTTTTAGCAACTCTGAACAAAGAGATTTATTGATCTGTACTGCGGTTCGTTATTAAAATACGACTTTTAGCCAATTTGACACTTTTCACGTGGTCAGCTATCATGCTGACCACTTTTTGTGTACGGCAGTATTCTCTACGTCATAGAGCCTAGGCATAATGGCCTAGAAACTTAGCCGCAGTTAGACGATAAACGATATGCAATCATCATTTACGAAAAAACCGTCAGGTTCTCTAAATGAGGGGGTAGCCCCCCTTCATGAATATAGCGTATCTGAAAATGCCGGAAGAATACGTTTACCGGCTATCTCATATCTGGGGTCAACCATTTCAAACACAATAAAAACTTTCTCCAAAAACGAAGCCTTAACCAGTCGTACCGTCACCCACGTGACTATGGCATTGATTGCCCTGTTAGCTATTGGATTAAGCCGTATGCCCGTATCGTGGGGCGGACCTATTGCGGTTATTCATCCGCTTAGACAAGCTGCTCCTGAGGCGCTCTCCGTCACACAACCAGAACCCAATAATCCTCCCCTTATTTTATCGGGGCAACTTATCAACAATCAAGACGGTGTGCTATTCCGAGCGGCTGTTCCTCGAACGATTATTCCCGACCGCTCTGTTTTTACACAAGAGTCTTCAGATGAAATTAGAACGTATACGGTTGAGGGTGGTGATACCATCTCCGGTATTGCTTACAAATTTGGCTTGATGCCTGAGACATTAGTGTGGGCCAACAAAGATTTAGAAGCTAATCCCGATTGGTTATCTATCGGGCAGACCTTGACAATCTTACCGGTTGATGGGGTATATCACCAGGTTGGCGGCTCTGACACCATCGAGGGCATTGCCGGAACTTATAAGACCGATGCGCAAGCGATTATCGACCATCCGGCTAATGCGCTTGATCCTGACAACCCCCTTATTCAACCGGGGCAGTGGTTGGTAGTACCGGGCGGCAGCAAACCCTTTGTACCTCGCACAGTTACCGCCTACAGTTTTACCGGCGATGTACCGGTCGACGCCCCTGTGGGGACAGGTTTCTTTACTTGGCCAGCAAGCGGCTTAATCTCTCAAGGCTTTTTCAACTACCATCCGGCTATCGATATCGCGGCTTGGATTGGAGCTCCGGTGCTAGCCGCCGATTCGGGTCATGTTATTGTATCGGGTTGGGACAATATGTACGGTTATCATATTGTTATTGATCACAGTAATGGTTATCAAACTTTATATGCTCACCTTAACACCTATTATGTAGAAGCAGGCGCAAATGTGGTCAAGGGTGAACAAATAGGTGAGATGGGTAATACCGGTAACTCAACTGGCCCACACCTGCATTTTGAAATCAGGCAGGGTACGCTTCAGGTAAACCCCAGTAGTTTTCTACCCTAATTTCCGAAAATTCAACAAAAAAAGCCGCTTACGTTTGAGCGGCTTTTTTGATCTTAGGCAACTTCAGAAAGTTCTCTCGCCTTTGCCAGCATAGCATCGACAGTCCGCTTATCTCCGGCCTCAGCGTACAGTCTGAGCACCGGCTCTGTGCCGGACGGGCGAATGAGCAGCCAGCTATCATCGGCCAGATGGTATTTTACACCATCGTAAGAGTCGACCTTAACCACAGCCTCACCGGCAATCTTGGGGGGGGCGCTATCGACTAACTTCTTAACCATATCCTTCTTTGCTATGAATGAGGTGAGACGGATATCATCCCGTTTATAATAGGTTGGACCAAAACTTTTTTGCAAATCGGAAATCAACTCTGAAAGAGGTACTCCGGCCTCGGCTACAATCTCCATCAGTAGCAAGCCCATTAAAATACCATCTCCTTCGGGAATATGCCCTTTAATACTGATACTGCCCGATTCTTCGCCACCTAACAAAATATCACTATTCATCATTAAATCGGCGATAACATCAAAACCCACAGGCGTCTCATACAATTCTAAACCGTATTTTTTAGCCATTCGATTGAGCATTAAGGTACTACTAATCGTTTTCGCGATAGCACCGGTCATTTCGCGGCGCTCAACCAGGTAGCGAACAGCCAGGGCCATAATGGTATGGGGATCGACAAAATTGCCTTTATCATCTACAGCTCCAATACGGTCAGCATCGCCGTCGGTGGCGATGCCCATATGGGCATTTTCGTTCTGAACCGTAGCGATCAGCGCTTTGAGATTTTTAGCCAGCGGCTCGGGATGAACCCCACCAAAGCCAGGATGAAGGTCGTTGTGCAACTCGTGAATTTTGGTGCGCGTGCGAGATACAACCTCCCCAAAAACGCCGCGCCCCGAGCCGTACATCGAATCAACCACAACCGACAGTTCGCCGCTGGAGATAATATCCATATTGATTAAATTGGTCGTTAGATGCTCATAATAGGGCCAGGCCGGATCAAACTTTTCGATTAGTCCGTGCTCTTGTGCGCGTTGAAAATCCATTAAGTTTGCGCCGATCCGTTCGTGAATACCCGAAAGTTTACGCTCAATAGCCGCAATCTGTAATTTTGAGGCGGCACCGCCGTAGGACGCTTTCACTTTCAAGCCGTTGTAACGGGGTGGATTGTGGCTAGCCGTAATCATGATGCCACCCACCGCTTTCTTATGAACAATATTGTAACTGATAGCCGGTGTCGGCGCATCGGCTCGAGCCAAATAGGCTTTGATACCATTTGCCGCCATAACTCTAGCAACTTCAGCCGCAAAACGGTCAGAAAGAAAGCGGGTATCAAAACCAATTACAATACTCCGATTTGGGTCATCGTGATAGGCATCTAATAAATAATCGGCCACAGCCTGGCTAACTATTCTAAGGTTTTCAAACGTAAACGTTTCGGCAATAATAGCCCGCCAGCCATCGGTACCAAATTTAATGGTCATGTACTTATCTCCGATTTATTTTATAGGTATGGAATATACTTTATAAACGGTAGGAATACCAACGATCTTTTAGATACGATCGTGTTTCTTCAAATTCAACCGCTTGAGCAGCAACCGTTCCTTCGCGGCCTACAAAGGCCAGCCCAGCGACCTCTTGAGAAAATGCGGCGTGGCGTCCTTGATAGAGAGGGTATAATGCGTTGACAACTTGATCTGGATCGACTTCACCTTTATTAAAGACGGTGGCAAAGTCATAGATGATTTTCGCCCAGAGATCTGCAGGAAAATGAAATCGATCGGGCTGAAGTGAGGCAAGGGCCTCAATATGCGCTAAATTATCCGGGGCAAGAATAGTTTGCCACAACTTTCTATATTCTATCCAGCCTAACGCTAAATTGTCAAGCAGTTGAACAGTATCCTCGATAATAATATCATCGGCGGTAACTTGCGAGGCAAAATGGGTTAGGGTTGGGACTGAGTTAATAGGCTCACATTTTTGCCAACACGGCTCGTGTTGGGCAATCAGTCTAAACAAAACATTGCTCACATCATAAAATCGATCGCGAAATTGAGCATCTAATTTTTTTGTGGTTCTCATTTCAGATGGATTTTTAGACTCGGTTTTTTCACCCAAAGCCGATTGAGCCACGCGCCACCGTGATAATGTGCTGTATGAGGCGAGCCAGGGCGAAAATCCAAATCGAGCAACAGATGTCCCCCACACGTCCTCGTCAAGGATGGCGCTGGCGAGTTTGGGAGATAGAGCCAGATCTGACCCAATTGGATGGCGAATGCTTCGGCCCCAGAGCGCTCTGAGCAGCGGATAGGCGATTAAGTCATTCATCAGGCCATCCACAGTTAACCAGCGCCGATAGCGCGGAATAACGACATCCGCTTTGTCTTCTAAAATCAAGTGGGCTAAACCGGGAATCCAATTGGTATTGATGCCATATTTGTAGCTATCTAAAATTACAATCGCTTTCGCATCTAAAGCCAAAGCGGCATCCAGCAACGCCGCACAAGCGCTGCCTTGGCCCAATACCCCTTCGTACCGACTGCTAACAATTAGGCTGCTGTGACCGTTGTTACCGGCTTGAGCAACAACTGCTTGCCGGGTTGTGGCTTTTTGGCCGGCATCGGCATTGATTAGCACGGTACGTAGTTGGGGATAATACTGCCGCAGTCCCTTTAGAGCCACGTGAGTGACATAGGCTGCCCTTTGAGGGTTTTTGTAGCTGGGTAGACCAATAACAAGATCAGCTCGTCCGATGTTTTTGAGTTGGCGTTGGGCTTTGGGGCGCAAAATTGGGTAGTACATAGGCAAACGACTACCACACCAGAATAAACGTTAAATCATTAACATTTGTATTTGTCGGGCCAGTCATAATCAAGTCATCCAGGGCATTAAAGAAGTTGTAGGCATCGTTGCGGCTTAAAAATTCTACGGCATCAAGGCCTATCTCGGCGGCTCGGGCTACGGTTGTACCGTCGGCAAACGCGCCGGCAGCGTCGGTGGGACCATCATTGCCATCCGTACCTAAACACACAATCAGCGTATTTTGCCAGCCTTGTAAAGCAATAGACGCCGCGAGCGCCATTTCTTGATTGCGCCCACCTTTACCGTTGCCGCGTATTGTCACGGTGGTTTCGCCACCCAACACCAAACAAGCAGGGCGAGCGAGGCCTTCCTCACGGACGATACCTTTAGCCAGCCCGGCCATCACCCGCGCCACTTCACGAGCCTCACCCTCTACAAAGGTTGTTAAAAGCTGTGCCGCAAATCCCTCTTTTTGAGCCGCTTCTACAGCAGCCTTGGCTGCTATTCGATTGCTGCCGATAACGACATTTGTAACGCGATTAAAGATACGATTATGGTGATCTGGTGTGTCCGCAATATCACCAGCCAGCCCGGCTTGCAGCCGCTGCACAACCGGAGCCGGTAAGGTTGCCTCCAGAGCATATTGCTCAACAATAGCCCAGGCATCGGAAAAGGTTGAAGGATCAGGTACGGTTGGGCCGGAAGCGATGACCTCCAGTGGATCACCCACTACATCCGAAAGAATCAAAGCGTAGACCTGAGCTGGAGCAGCCAATCGCGCCAGGCCACCGCCTTTTACAGCCGAGAGGTGTTTGCGAATGGTATTGATCTGGTTGATGGTCGCTCCGACGGATAACAAGGCCTGGGTAGTATCCTGTAAATCTGCCAAGGAAAGTCCCTCAGCCGGCAGAGTCAATAACGCCGACCCTCCCCCGGAAATGAGGCAAAGAACAACATCATCCTCTTGGGTTTGAGCCAGCATCTGGGCCATAGCCTGGGCAGCGGCAAACCCGGCCTGATCAGGAACCGGATGACCGGCTTCGCTAATGCAAATTTGAGGGCTGACATCAGCCTGTCCCTCCGTATGTCCATATTTAACAACCATCTGGCCGGCTTCAATTTTGGAACCAAATATCGCTGAAGCGGCAGCAGCCATAGGTGTACCCGCTTTACCGGCCCCAACGACAAAAATACGACCTGGTGTTGATTTTACAGAGGCGGTAACGTCAGGATTATTATTAAAATAGTTGTGAACAGCTTTAGCCGGATCCACGGCCTCAAGGGCGCGATGAATAATTTGCCATGCTGCTCGGCGCGAGTCAAACGTTTCGGTTATCATTTTATTGTGTAAAAGCGTCTATAGCGGTAGCCGTTGCTTCGTCAGCGGTGGCTTCACCGCGAATTACTTGTTCTATAGATTGTTGAATAATCCGACCAATGCGGTCATAGCCGGTAAAACGTGGCTCTGGTCGAGCCGTGTTGAGCTGCTCGGTTAAGAAAACCCAGTAGGGGTCATCACCGGCAATTTCCTGGTAAGCCGAATCTCGGGTGGGGATCGATTTATTAATCGTATTCCACCGAACATTGTTATCCGTTGAAAGAAATTTTTCAATGAGTTTTAACGCAGCTACTTGACGATTAACATCATCCGTTGTTAAAACAAACAACCAGCCATGCATAACGGACACCGGAGTAGCCGTTGCATTGGGAATAGGGATAGGGGCAAAATCGCTATTAAAAAGCGATTCCCGTTCTGTAAGATACTGATCAACACTCACTTGCGCAAGACCGGCTCGTACCTCTAAGTAAAACGGCAAGATATCCTCTGTTGTAGAGGCCTCTAAAAGTGATGCGTCGATTATACCTCGTTCACGAGCCTGTTCATAGAAGGTTAATACATTTCTAAGGGTTGTTTCATCAATTTTGGGCTTGCCTTCTTCATCTTGAAATGTACCACCAGCTGAGTAATACTGCGACAAGGTTGCATCATTAACAACGCCATTATTTCCTTTAGCAGGAAAAAGATAGCGAATATTGCTGCTGAGAATATCGGTCCAAAGAATAGGTGTACCGGTAAAGATTAAGGTGTTGTAGAGGGCATGTTCCATTTCTAGCCCCATCGGTACACCAACAAGAGCTTCTTCGACGGTTCCCATTCTACGGGCTGCCGGTAATAAATCTTGCACGATGGACCGATCCAATTTTCCATTTAGAGGGTGAATAACCCCATCGATATAAGCTTGATCGAGATCAGCAACACTGATAATCGCCACATCAGGCAGAACATCCGGAGCCACGTCACCGGCAGTTCTTAAAAAATCTAAGACACCACCTTTACCGGTTGCTTTCTTAACAAATAATTCAACAGAAACATTGGTGTTTTCTCGTTCAAATTGGCGTAAATTGTCATCGACAAAACGACCAATTTCTTCTTCGGCTAAATAAGAGATCGGCTCAACGGTCCAAAATGTTAAGGTAATCGGCTGTTCTTCTGACAAAGGCAATGAAGTGGCGACCGGTGAAGCAGCAGGATCCGTAGCCTGGGGAAGAGATGAAGTAGGGGTTACGACTATCCTTGTCGCCGTTGTGTCAGACTGATCGCTGGATGTTGTAGCCTGGCAGGCAGCAAACAAAATTGTTAAACATCCAATACCTATAATCAAACCCAGTTGAATTAATTTTTGTAGAGATATCATGCCAGTTGAACTCGTAAAGCCAAAATTTGCTGGTATTATACCATGACAAGGCTAAATTTGTAGTACTTGCCGATTTAGAGAGGCTCTGTTAAAATCGGCGAAATTAAAAATGCTATGTTTATGGGGAGCAATTATTATGGATTTAGCCACTACTATTCGCAGTGTACCCGATTTTCCCATTGAGGGCATATTATTTTACGATATTACCACTTTGCTTAAAAATCCGGCTGCACTGAAAGAAACTATCGACCAACTAAGCCAGCATTACCAGGATAAAGGGATAGAGGTCGTAGCCGGTATCGAATCACGTGGGTTTATTTTTGGCATGCCTTTGGCCTATCAGTTAGGCGTTGGGTTTGTTCCTATTCGAAAACCGGGCAAACTGCCGGCAGAAACCGTATCTGAAAGCTATGACTTAGAATACGGTAGTAACACCTTAGAAATGCATGTCGATGCTATTGAAAAAGGGCAAAAAGTTCTTATTGTCGATGACTTATTGGCCACAGGCGGCACGGCCGCAGCAACATGCAGTTTGATCGAAAAAACGGGGGGTGAGGTTGCCGGGCTGGCTTTCATCATCGAATTATCATTTCTTGAAGGTCGAGAAAAGATAAAAGATTACGATATATTCTCTCTCCTTAAGTATGACGAGTAAAAACCTGCGTTAGGTGGTCTAGTAGCAATCCATTTGCTAAAGATTAAAAAAAGTCCCCGACCGTGTCGGGGACTTTTTTTGTTTATGCTTTTAGTTTTAACCAAATTGTTGATAGTGGTGGCAAGGTTAAAAGAAGTGAATAATCCCGACCATGGAAAGAAACATCGTCAGTATATACTCCGCCTCCGTTACCTACGTTGCTGCCCCAGTAATGAGACGAGTCGCTGTTGAGAACTTCCACATAAAATCCGGGTTTATGAACGCCAACCCGATAGTTTTCCCGTACAACTTGGGTAAAATTGGAGATAACAACTAAAAATTCGTCGCTTGATTTAGCAAAACGAATAAAAGAGAAGACGCTGTTGTCACTATCGTTAGCATCAATCCATTGAAAGCCGGTATGCTCAAAATCATCCTCATATAAGGCCGGCTCATTTTTGTAAATATGATTAATATCCTTTACAAAAGTCATTATGCCTTTATGGCTAGGCGCGGTTAAAGCCATCCACTCTAGAGATTGATTGAAATTCCACTCTTGCCACTGGCCAAACTCGCCACCCATAAACAACAATTTTTTACCGGGATGCGACCACATGTAACCGTAATAAGCCCGTAGGTTAGCAAATTTCTGCCATTCGTCTCCCGGCATTTTACCGATGATAGATCGCTTACCGTGCACGACTTCATCATGAGAAAGCGGCAAAATGAAATTTTCGTTGAATGCATAGAGTAAACTAAAGGTCATATCATTATGATGATACTTCCTATAAACGGTGTCTTTACTGATAAAATTTAAGGTATCATGCATCCAGCCCATATTCCACTTAAGGCTAAAACCTAATCCACCCATGTAAGGTGGTCGCGAAACCATCGGCCAGGCGGTTGATTCCTCAGCGATGGTTAAAACGCCGGGGAAATTAACGTGAACTGTGTCATTCATTGCCCGTAAAAAGCTAATCGCCCCTAAATTTTCTCGACCGCCATATTCATTAGGTATCCATTGGCCTTCTTCACGCGAGTAATCCAGATACAGCATAGAAGCTACAGCATCAACCCGCAAACCATCGATGTGATATTTATCGATCCAAAACAGGGCGTTGGAGATCAAAAATGATCGTACCTCATGGCGATCATAGTTAAAGATCAGCGTTCCCCAATCTTGGTGCTCACCCTTACGCGGGTCGGCGTGAGAGTAGAGATGCGTACCATCGAAATAGTTGAGGCCGGCTCCGTCTTTAGGAAAGTGGGCCGGAACCCAATCTAAGATAACGCCGATGTTATTTTGGTGACATTTATCGACAAAATACATAAAGTCATGAGGAGTGCCGAAACGGCTGGTCGGGGCAAAAAAGCCTAATACCTGGTATCCCCACGAATCATCAAGAGGATGCTCGGCAATAGGCATCAACTCGATATGGGTATAACCAAGATCCAAAATATAGGGAATCAGTTCATCAGCAAATTCTCGGTAGGTTAAATAGCGCGTTCCCCACGTATCATCATAATGCTTACGCCAAGAGCCTAAATGCACTTCATAAATAGAAACAGGTTTGTTAAAACCTTGATTTTGGCTGCGGTTATTTACCCAATCGCCATCATTCCAACGGTAACTTTCAAGATTAGTTACCACTGAGGCCGTTTTGGGACGTTGTTCCATTCCAAAACCATAGGGATCAGCTTTATCAAATTGGTCACCAGTTTGGCTAACAATATGATATTTATAAACGGTATATTCCCCTAAATTGGGAATAAAGGTTGTCCAAATCCCGCTGTCGCTGGGATGCAGGGTGTGGCTGGCAGGATCCCAACCGTTGAAATCGCCTACGACACTAACCTCTTTAGCATTGGGAGCCCAAACGGAAAAGTGGGTGCCTTTTTCACCTTCCATTTCGGTTAAGTGAGCGCCGAGCTTTTCATAGGTACGTTCATGAGTACCCTCTCCAATGAGATACTTATCAAAGTCGGTTAAGAGTACGGATCGTGATTTTTTAGATGCCATAATCCTTTTACCTAATGTTGAATTTTAAGGCTATAAATACATTTCTTTACAAATTTTTAGGCGGTTTAACTTTATCGCTATATTTACACTTTTTAGAAACCAGGGTTTTGATGCCTAATTGATACCCTTTTGGGGCAAAAAACGTTTCTTTTAACGCTAAAAACCCTGGTTTCTTGTCGTAATACTTTAAAGTGCAAAGGTAGGGACTTTCTCAAGTGTCTTAGAAACCGTTAAAAATCATTTACCAATTGGGTATATTAACACAATCAATGGATAGGAGCAATATAAAGTTAACAACGGCCTACACAATTCAATACAAACATAAGAAAAATAAACTTCGTGCGAATTGACACAAACTGAATTCAATAATATACTAACGTCAGAATGACGTAGGCCAAATCGCCTAGTAGTTGTTGCC
>JAGRBY010001190.1 GCA_020433835.1 Anaerolineae bacterium
AAATGCGGAAGTCATTCAATTCTCGATCCTAAGTGACTGTCACCTGGTTTTTGCATAAACCCTGAGTAATTTGGTGCTGAGGCGATAATACCGCAATTGTGCGGTCGCACCAAATTTAATTGTCAGCGGTTCGGTTCAGGAACTTATAAATCGCGTGGGAATGCTCGGCTCTTAGGCATTTAGGCCTTGTGTTCGCCGCCGCCAAGTTGGATCGCGCCATGGGGCAGCACGACGGCTCGGGCCTGGCCTGGATACTGGGCTTCTAACATCTGGATAAGACTCGACCAGTCCTTAAACAGCAAGGTCCCGGCCGGACAGAAGCGTTGAATATCGGCCGGGGTTAAGTTGGGCGAATAAACAACCAAACGCCGCTGCCAAGCTAAATCAGGACCGTAGACAAACCCCTGGCGAGAATTGATGGAATGGTAACCGTATCCTTCAGGGGCGGCCATAGTCACCACGACCGTGCCATCCGGCTGAATGAGCTGCTCGCCAATCCGATAACCGGGGTTGAGGGCGTTGAAACCCAGCATCAGTTCGGTATCTTTGGGGTAGGCATTAAAGACGCCGACGTCAACCTCGGGGGGCAGTTCCGTCGCATAAACTTGCCGGGCCAGGACCGCGGCGGCCCGATGGGCTTCGACGGGGTGTCCGGCAAATACGCCGGCAATATCACGCTGGGAATTAATCACCACGTTGATGGTCATCTCCAAACCGGCGCGGAGGGCAATATCCTCAAAATCGCTGCGGCAGAAATTGCCTTCCAGCCGGCCCAGACCGACCGGTCCTTCGGCCACGGTGCGCCCGTGGATAACGGCCAGGGTTTCTACACCGGCCAGGCCAATCCCGACGACTTTCGCACCGCCGCCAAAGCCGGCATCTTCATGAGGCACAATCGTACCTACCGCGATTTTCAAGTCCGCTTCGACAAAATCCCGGTTGATGAAGATCGGCGTCCCCCGATCCGACATCCCCAGCGAGACCAGATTCTCGTAGGGATGGTGATTCCTCACCTCGACCGTGTCGACAACAGCCTGGCCCAGTTTCTTAACCATGTCGGTCCGCGTATTCGGCCGGTGCGAGGCCGAACCGATCAAAATACGAATCCGTTCCCGGGGGATGCCAGCAGCCTCCAATTCGGCCAGCAAAGGCGGCAGCAGCCGGTAGAGCGGGGTTGGGCGGGTGATATCTTCAACGACAATCACGGCATTCTGTCGACCCTGCGCCAGTTGGGCGAGCGGGGCTGCGGCAATCGAAGTTCGGAGCCGGTCGCCGATCGCTCGGTCTGGGAGAGCCGGGGCATCCTGCATCCGGGCCTCGGTCACATCCCATGAAGCCGGAAACGCCAACGGGATCTGCTCGTCACCGTGCCAGGCCGCCCAGGGTATATTTATGGTGGTCATTGCCCCTCCCTTTCAGTTTAAGCCGCAGCGAGTTGGGCGATCTCCGCAGCGGTCAAGGCCCGCCGGTAGAGGCGCAAATCGCTCATATGTCCGTTGAAGTAATCGTAGGCTCCAAAACCAACGCGTAAGGGTTGTTCATTATTCAGGTTATAGCCGCCGGGTTGAAAACCGGCCGCAGAAGCCACGAGCTGACCATCGACATAAAGTTGTAATACATCGTGCTGCTTGATCGCGGCCAGGTGATGCCAGCCGGCCGGAAAGGCCCGATCCCAACTGACCAGTTTGCCGGCTTCGATCGAATAAACCCGCCCGGAGGGGAGAGTTCCGGCAAAGAGCCGGCCCTGATAAATCGCCATTGACCAGACCCGTCGCAGCGAGGT
>JAGRBY010001191.1 GCA_020433835.1 Anaerolineae bacterium
CAATGCCAACAACTTTGAAGAAATGCTCTTTGAAAACGGCGAGTTTGGGCAATGTTGGTATCCCAACCGCAACTACGACGAGCGCTACGTCCGCATCTGCGAAAACTCCGGCCATCCGGGCAATGAGGCCGATATTGCCTGGCGCTGGCGCAGCGACTTCAACGGCCGGGTACGCGTGGTGGGCACGGCCCGCAAAATCGACTCAGGGGGCGACGGCGTCCTCATTCAAGCCTATCACAACGGCCAACTTATCGACGAAATAAGCCTGAGAGGCAGCGACACCGACGGCGTGCGTAATCGCAATTGGTTTGTGGTCGATATTGCCGCCGGTGATACACTCACTTTCGTCATGAAAAGCAACGGCCGGGTGGAAAACGACCACACAGCGCTCAATGTGCAAATATACCGCAGTTAAAGACAACTATGAAAAAAGACGAAAAACGCAAGCCCTTTGATATCCTAAAAGATTTACAAAACCTGCCCGGCCATATCGACGCCCGGCTGCAAAGCCAGATGCGCCGCTCGCTGAACTTTGGCCAGGGGCCGATGCGCCCGGCCGATGTTAGCCGCTACCTACAGCAAGCCATGCTAGACCCCGAAAATACGCTTGAGGATGCCCAATACCGTAAGATAGTGCCCAACCGCTATGTGGTTGAACTGAATGAGCAAACCTACAAAACCCACTTTCAACCCATCGGCAGCGTGGTCTGCACCCAATGGCAAGACAAACTTGAGCAGGTGCTTGAAACCAAAAACAGCCGCTTAGGGCGCGATGAGTATCGCTTTGCCGGCCCGGTTCAGGTCGAAATTGAGACGGTGACCGACGTGGCCGAAAACGAAGTGCGCATCCAAAGCCAGATTATCGCACCGGCGGATGTGATCCCCGAGCCGGAGCCACCACCACCTCCCCCGCCGTCGGCTCCGGTGCCAACGACTACGGCCTGCCTTGAGCTTTTGCCCGGAGAACAGCAGTGGCAGCTCAGCCGCGATGTCACCCTCATCGGCCGCAATTCGACCTGTGACATCCACTTTGATTATTCCTTTGTTAAACAAAAACGTCTCATCAGCGGACAGCATGCCTATATTCGCTATCAGGATGGGCGCTATCGCCTGTATGATGGAGCGCCGGATGGTTCGCCTTCATCTAACGGCACCTTCATCAACGACCGACGTGTCTCGCCAAAAGGACATGTACTTCAGGCCGGCGATGTGATTATTTTAGCCGCCGTTGATCCGAGCAACCCCCGCCCTGATACCTTGGGCGTTGTCACCTTATTCTTTAACACCGACTGCCGCCCATAAGGAGCCAACGTGGATATTCTATGGAACGCGCTTCTCTTTTCCGGCAAGTGGCTCTTTATCGGTCTCATCTACGCCATGCTATTCTTGGTGCTGCTGGCCGTGCGCCGCGAAATGCAGGGTCATCTAGCCGATCCGGCCTCAACGACCACACCCCCCAAAGGTCGATTGAAGGTGCTCAACAGCGGCAGCGACAAGCGCACTCGCCCCGGTACGCTGCTCAACCTATCGAAAGAAACCAGCCTGGGGGCCGATGCCGCCAACAACCTGGTTCTGGCCGATCAGTACATTTCGGGGCAACACGCCCGATTACGGTGGGATGGTACCCAGTGGCGACTGCGCGATCTGGGCAGCACCAACGGCACCTTCGTAAACCAACGTCGCTTGACGCCGCAGCAGGAGGAGCCGGTACCCTTTGGGGCGACGGTCGGGCTGGGCGATATGACGTTCGAGTTGACGGAGTAGCCTGTGACCGAGCTT
>JAGRBY010001192.1 GCA_020433835.1 Anaerolineae bacterium
ATTGTTGGGTTTTTTAACCACCTGTGCGCTGCTGATGGGCATCGCCGTACTATGGCCCAATTTCAAAGAGAGTACATTGCTGCTGGCCGCTTTTCGATTTATCAGCTTGATGCCCCTGATCGGGGCGCTTTTTATTCTGCCCAATCCCGGCGGCCCTATCGCCATGACTCTGACACTGCTGCCGATAACTTCGCATCTGTTGATGCCGTTTCACTTGTTGGTTGAAGCCGTGCCGCTGTGGCAGTGGGGCTTGGGGCTGGTGTTATTGACGTTGTGGACGGTCTTTTGTTTGTGGTTCAGTATGCGGCTTTTTCGCTTGAACGGTTTGCTAACCGGCCGAAATGTGTCACCCAATTTGATATGGCAGGCCATGTGGCGTTAAAATAGAAGAGACCGATATATTTAATGAGGACCTCGTGAGCGAAAAGACAATTTTATGCATCGAAGATAATTTTCAGAATCGCATTCTGGTTAATCGTATTTTGACATCACGTGGCTATACGGTGATTGAAGCTGCCGACGGACTTGAGGGCATGGAGATGATCCGCAGCCTTAAGCCGCCGCTGGTGTTACTCGATATCGACCTGCCTGGTATGGGCGGCATCGAGATTGTCGGCCATGTGCGGGCCGATGAGGCACTGCGGCATATCCCCGTTATCGCGCTGACGGCCTCGGCCATGCAGGGCGACAGAGAGCGTTTTCTGAAAGCCGGCTGCGATGATTATCTCTCGAAACCAATCCAGGTTAAAGAACTGTTGGATATGGTTACAAAATATTACCCCGCTTAATCGATTGTCTGGCATGGGGAACAATTGCTTGTAAGTGTTGATGACTATCCTGCGGCAAAAAAAATCCACAGATGACACGGATGATCACAGATGCCATCAAAATGTTGATAGAAATCTGTGACCATCGGTGATTGTCTGTGGATTTTTGGTTGTCTTTAACCCGAAAGACGATGGGTTTACTTAGACGAAACCTTTTTCAATTTGCTAACCGGCACTTGACCGTGCTGGCTGGTGAAGGTAAGGGTTTGCGTCCCGGATTGCTGCTGGCTCACGCCGCCGATTTGATGATCGCCGGTGTTGTAGATGGTGGTTTTGCCGTTAACCTCAATGACCAGCCGTTTCGCGCCGGCAAAGTAGGCGTACCGCATATCGTTCTGCCCGCCGGAACTGTTGGGCGAACCGAACTCAGCCGGCCACCAATTTGCTGAGGTCATTGATTGAAACGCCATCGTCGAGCTACTTGATTTCGACGATTTGGTCTTCGATTTGGTCTGCGATTTCGATTTTGATTTGCTGGACTTTGACGGTTCGACGGCTTCGCTGCTGCTTAGCCACTGGCTTTGGCTGGAAACCTCCTCAACTTCAACGGGTTGGTTGGCCAATGCGGTCGCCAACTCGACACACAGGTTGTTGACTGTGGCTTTTAAGCCATTGTTGAACATATCGCCAATCATCAGCATACCACCCTGCATCCACTGGCCCGAACCGCCCAGTTCCGGGTGGCTAAATTGGGCCATGGTTAAATTGCCGCGCTGTAAGGCGTCAGCAAGAACTTGCACTGCCTCGGGGCTGACGCCGTATTTTTTGGCTAATTTTTTGATATCCTTCTGGTTCATTCCTTCCTTCTTTCTTTCTCTGGCTAAATAAGCCGGCCCTCCGCAACCTTTACGACCTGCCCACCCACAAAAACGTCGATGTCGTCACCCTTGGGGTGTGCTCGCAATTTAAGCAGTGATGGTCGATTAATCTCGTAACCCTGTTCTACCCG
>JAGRBY010001193.1 GCA_020433835.1 Anaerolineae bacterium
GCGATGAAAGATACTATTGTTGGAATTTTGAACGGGGATACGTAAGTTACGGGCTTGCGCTTTGGCCGCAAAACCGCGTTCGGCCACAAGCTCCAGAAATTCGCCCTTCTGTAAAAAAACCGCACCGCGCTCGAAGGGCACCAGTTTGCGCAGTTCCTTGAGAATGCGGCGCAAAACCTTGGGCAGTTCCAGGCTGCTGGAAAGGCGCTGCCCGATCTTTTGCAGCGACTCTACCAACTGGCGGCGGTTTTGTTCTTGTTGATGGGTTAAGGCCAGGAGGTGTGACTGGGCCAGGAGTAAAATGTAGATATCCAGTAGTCGATAAGTTTGATCGGGGTATTCCACTACAATCGGTTCATAGGCCTCGCCAGCGGGACGACGCAGAGCCTGTTCGGCAGCGCGGTGGATGGGGCAGGTACTGGGCAGTAGCAGATATTTGGGAGCAATCACCTTGAGCATAACCGAGATAGGGCGTTTGAAGTAAACCGCAACGCCATAATGCTGGCCGACTTGCTCTAAAAATTTACGCCGCGAAAAAGCCCCTTGCAGAATGTGGTTATCGATAATAATCACACCCGGCAGCTCCGGCTCGGCCTCAAGTTGGCGGGCCACCGCCCCACCCATGGTTTTCGACGGTACTTGAAAGCGATACGTGACCAAATCGGCCAGCGTTGAGTTAAGCGTCAGGCGATTATAATCCATAGTTGGTGCCGAGGTTTCCTGATGATTTACAACGGATAGTGTCATCGAGCTTGGCCTGCTTTCGAGCACGCTACGCGGCAATATGATATCCAGCTTGTGAAGTTAAAGAACAACTACCTGCTCTTTATAATAAACAACCGCGTTAAACCCCGATTAAGAGATCATTTGCACGTTGTTAAGAATTCGTAAAGAAAAATTAATAATAATTTCAGATTCTGGTTCGCCCCGTTACGCTTTTGACAAGGTGCATTTCTATTTGGGGACAACCGGCGCTTAGTGAACCATTGAAACACTGAAACACTGAAAATGCTGATTTCACTGAGGCAGCTCTCTTGACATAGGATTGATGAGAATAGGGCCTGGAGCGGATCAGTGGCTTCATTTCCATCCGTAATTCAGTGTTTCTATCTCGCCCCATAACCCAAATGCATCCCTTTTGACAGCCCACTCCGCTTTTGGTATAGTACGTTTTGTAAAACGTTACACCTCTCTTAACTCCCGGCATTGACTGCTGTAGAGGAAAAGATCCTTATCGGATTTTTATGCCACTTCCCTACGCCGGTCGGGCTTACACACACAAATAGGCTGATCATCTATGGCTGAAACAGACTCCATCACCATCCGAGTTCGGCTGGGGGCCGGACTTGCTCCCAAAGCCGGTAATCCGCGCCTGACGGTGACGTTGGACGCGAGCGCTACCGTCGCCGACCTTGTATCGTATCTGCGCGAACAGGAACCCACGCTGGCTCACAAACTCAACGTTGCTATTCCTATGGTGGCCGGTCAGCATGCCGCTCCGTCGCAGCTATTGCAATCGGGCCAGGAAGTGGCGCTGTTGATGCCGGTCGCCGGGGGCTGAGGGTAAAAATAGGCTGAGGCTAAGCATTGTAACCTCAGTTTAGTAGTATCATCATGGTTTTTTACCTCAGCCTTATTTCACTACAAATTATCTATCCAAAAACACTATAGGAGGTACTTACGATGACGATGCAAATAGAAGTAGAAGGTAAGGTCGAAAGTACGGAACAGATTGGACACGAAACCGTCTTTGTCGATCAGTTTATCGACGGGG
>JAGRBY010001194.1 GCA_020433835.1 Anaerolineae bacterium
CCCGCGACTACGCCCAACGGCACGGCGTGCCGCGCTGGTACGATGACGCCGCCGCGCTCATCAACGATCCGCAAGTGGATGCCGTTTATATCGCCACGCCGCCTAACTCCCACCGGGAATACACCGAGTTGGCAGCCGCCGCTGGCAAACCCGTTTATGTCGAAAAGCCGATGGCCCGCAACGCCGCCGAATGCCGGACAATGCTTGATGCCTGCCAGGCCGCCGGAGTGCCGCTGTTTGTGGCCTATTATCGGCGGGCGCTGGCCCGCTTTTTGAAAATCAAAGAGTTGCTCGATTCCGAAGCTGTGGGTAGAGTCCGGTTTGTAACGATTACGCTCTACCAACCGGTTCACAACGACGAACGCGACCCCGACAACTTGCCGTGGCGCGTGCTGCCGGAAATTGCCGGCGGCGGACGCTTTGTCGATCTGGCCGCTCACATGCTCGACTTTTTGGATTACGCTTTAGGCCCCATCGCGGCAGCACAAGGCTTTGCCGCCAACCAGGCCGGTCTCTATCCGGCTGAAGACATCGTCAGCGGCACGTTTACCTTCGAGTCGGGCGTGCAGGGCACCGGCCTGTGGTGCTTTACCACCTACAACGCGCTCGACCGCACCGAGATTGTGGGCGACCAGGGTAAAATCGTCTATTCGACCTTCGACGATGAACCCGTGCAGCTTATCACCGGCGGCGGCACCACGGAATTCGCTTACGGCTACCCGGCGCACATTCAGCAGCCGCTTATTCAAACGGTGGTCGATGCGCTGACCGGCGCGGGCGATTGTCCCAGCACCGGCCAATCGGCGGCACGCACCAGTTGGGTTATGGACCAGATGTTGGCGGGCGACAAACCCGAGGTATGATTTGCTTTGTCATGATGAAACATTTGACCCACTGTTCTATGGAACGGGCCGGCCATGATGGTAGCCCGCTACTTTTCCACCCTAACCCACATCAGCCGCGACGCCCGTCTCTTTTTGTTGACCTCGGCGCTGTATGGCTTCGCGATTTTCGGCGGCATCTACACCACGCTGCTCAACTTGTATCTGCTGCGGCTCGGCTACCAGGCCGACTTTGCCGGAATGGTCAACGGCACCGGCCAGATTGTGCTGGGGCTGTCGGCCGTACCCATTGGCCTTCTGGGCCGCTATTGGGGCAGCAAGCGGCTGCTGGTCGCCGGACTGGCCGCCATCACCCTTGGCTTTGGCCTGATCCCGCTGGCCGAGTTCAGCCCGTTCCCGCTCGAGGCCTGGATTATCGTCACCCATATGATCGGGCAGCTAGGCGTGGGCCTCTACTTTGTCAACTCCGGCCCCTTTATTATGCGGATCACCACGCCCCGCGAGCGCAACCACGTTTACGCCCTCAACACCGCCCTCTGGCCGCTGGCCGGTTTTGCCGGCAGTTTGGTGGGCGGCTTTCTGCCCGGCTTCTTTGCCGGACAACTGGGGCTGGAACTGAGTCAGGCCGCGCCCTATCGCTACCCGCTGATCATTGCCGCCATCCTGATGCTGCCGGCGGTTATCATTCTGTTGCAAATTCGCAACACGGGCGACGTTGCAGAAGAGCTTCCGGCCAGCGGGCGCGAGATGAGCGGTGCGGCCGGTCTGATTATCACTATCCTGGGGCTGGTTGTGCTGCTGCGCGTTGCCGGTGAAGGCGTCGTCCGCACGTTCCTTAACATCTATTTAGATAACAGCTTACAGATAAGCACGGCCAATATCGGCGTGCTGCTGGCTTTCGGCCAACTGCTGGCCGTACC
>JAGRBY010001195.1 GCA_020433835.1 Anaerolineae bacterium
TATCTTTTTCTTTGACGTTCTGATAGTAAGGTAGTGGGGCGTGAGCGGTGGGGATTTTGAATAATTTAGAGATCAAGTGGGTGATTATCGCCTCGACGCCGCCGGAAGGGTTAGGGATTTCCCCGTGCAGATGCTTGATAAACATCTCTTTGGTCACCCCGTGAATCACCGAGACCCCGCCAATAGCGTTCATTCCGCGCTCGACGAAAAACGCAACGGCGTCTAAAATAGCCTCTGGATTCAGAACCGTCCCCACGGCACAGCCTGTTTCGGACCAAGCAATTTTTACCCCTAGCTCTTCGCGCAGCACCGTGTAGGTGTCGCACGCCACACCTTTCACCGCCCTGGCCGCATTCAACGTATTGACTACGTAATCGATATAATCAAGCCCAGTGGGATCCACAAAGGTGCCGATGCGGTTACTTCGGACGGGCAACAAAGCCAAGTGGCCCAGCAGAAAATCATCCAGGGCTTTGCCTTCGACATATAAAATATTATCGGCCATTTCGTTCAGTTCAGACGCATTGACCGCATTGGGATGAGTGACCAAAAAATCCACGGTGGAGGCCAGCAGGTTTGTAGCCGGGCTGGCATCACCGGCAAAACCACCCACTTCGCAGCGGATGCCGGTGGGCACAATCTGCACCACACCAAACGACGTAGCCTGGAAAGCCTTCTTCCGAGGAGCTAAAAGTTCGATATCGCGCAGCGCCTCGGCGTATTTATCATCGGAATTGAATTTGACAATGGTGGCTTCAATGACCATTTCTTGGTCAAGCATATCCACAATCGAAAAGCGTAAAGGATAGGCGTTCTTCCCCATTTGGCCGGCCAAAGCGGTTGATATTGTCTCCAGCCAGCTACCTTGTCGCTCTGCTTTAATTCTATAAACGCTATTTTCTATTTGCACATTTACCCCTCTTTGACTAAGAATCGATATTTATTTGTAATAACTTGGGTTATAATGGTAACAATTTTCTGTCGTCACTCCGGACAAACACGAAATCTGTTTCTATTTGATTACAATCATCAGATATCGTCCGGTAAATCTTCTAACTCAGCTAATAGTGCCTCTAACTCTTCCTGGTCCATGTTTTCGGCCTGGCCCACTGTAATATGGAAAGCCAGGTCAACTATGGTTGGGTGATCAAACAACAAGCGTACCGGCGGCGTAATGTTAAGCGAATCGTGGATACGGGACATCACCTGGGTAACCTGCAATGAGTGTCCGCCCAGATCAAAGAAGTTATCATAGGTACCAATCGGCGCTACCCCTAAAATCTCCTGCCAAACTTCAACCAGCATGGCTTCAATAGGACCTTCTGGGGCAACAAAATCGCTCTCGAGGTCGGGTCGTACTGCTTCAGGCTTAGGAAGGGCCATACGGTCAACTTTACCGTTGGGATTGAGCGGGAGTGCCTCTAAAGTGACAAATGCCGATGGGAGCATATATTCCGGTAGGGTTTCCTTTAAAAAATGGCGCAGTTCGCTGATTGTCGGTTCAGGTTGTTGCCTGGGGACAAGATAAGCGACGATATAGGGTTCGCCTTCTATGGGGCCATCGTCACGGCTAATTACCACACACTCCGCCACATTGTCCTGCCGTCGCAGAGTCGTCTCTATCTCTTTCAATCTGACGCGAAAGCCACGGATTTTGACCTGATCGTCTACCCGCCCCATTGGTTCTAGTTCACCATCAGGACGATAGCGGGCCAGATCGCCGGTTCGGTAAATTCGGCTATCCGGGGAACGGTTGAAGG
>JAGRBY010001196.1 GCA_020433835.1 Anaerolineae bacterium
AACAGAGAATGTGGGTGAAAGGTTTTTGCAGTTGGTTGTTGAAGCTCAGGAGGCGGGGATTGATCCAGAGTCGGCCCTCAGAGAGACTTTGGCAAAATACGAGAAAATGCCGGAGGGATCAGCTTAAGCGTGGCTGGTATTTCTTAAGGCTGCTACGTTCCCGTCCTGACCTGGTTCGAAAACAGCCACCTCAAGCGTCCCCCCGGCAATGTACATTGTATCACATAGGCTATTTAACAAAAATAGGTTATTGCCTCTGCAACAAGGCCTGATCGTCTAAGCGACGGCGCTTTGACCGAGGAGCGATATCTTCTTCTGATGACGAACTCAAATACTCTTCTAATTCGGCTTTAAAGGGATACTCGCCATCAAGGACGTGAAGTTTTTTTGGAGACAGCGCTTTAGCAATAGGTATAAAAGGTTCAAAAATGTCTTTATTGCTTGCAAAATCGCTCGATATTTGAACATATCGAAGACATAAGAGCAGATAGTTATCTTGTTCGTCAGAGAGTGCTCCGATATTATTCAAGTCTTTTGGGATTACATATACTTTGGAGAGTTTGTGTAACGCTTTTATCACGTCCACAACTAGATTTGGGTGATCTAAAACTTTGATACTCTTTTCGGTTGTGTTACGGGCAGAGTCGCTTTCAGATCGATCAAATATGAACAATCGCTCTGTCATAAACTTTTCAGCAACTTCTTTAGGTCCATAAAGCTCCAATTGATCTAAAAAATCTTGATAAAAAGGTGAAGATGTCGGTCGTTCCATTTTATCTAAGGCTTGAGCTAGGTCTTGAAGATAATAGGTTGTAAACAAGCTAGTTATTTTTAAAGCTGTCGTTGTTCCTCTAAAATAAGTTGCCCCACATTCATGTAGCCAAGTTATCCGTTCTGAGAACTCTTGAACGGCATCTAAATTGATTGACGCTGAAGTTAAAGCCCTTCTGTAATTAGAATCACAATCGGTATAATGTGGGACGCATAATTCAAATTCAGACATGTAGTGCAAAAGTATTTTCGAAGGATTAAATCCTAGTTTGATGCAATTTTTAAGATCTTGCTCAGAAGCCAGAGACTGTTTTGTAAATATTCTTTTTAATTCTTGCACTATTAATAATGGGTGGGACTCTTGCTCCAATTTGGCTTCAACAGTGGAAAAACAATTGTAACCAGCAGCTTTAACTCGGTTTATAAGACTTTTTACGATTCTCAGCTCATCGTCCCGGCTGAATGAGCAGATTCCAGATTCGATGATTCTATCAAGGTCATCGAAACTTTTTTCGGCAGTAAAGCCCCCAATATATGTGATCAGCTCATTTGGTAGTGTTGGTATTGATCCGCTACTCATAATATAGACAACCTTATGGCTATTTATTCTGAAAAATTAGTCTGCATGTTGTATTCATGAATCAATTTTGTATCAAGAGCTAATTTGGGTCAAATAAAGTATTTGTTTTAAACGTGCAAAATTCGCGATAAGTACTTACCAGTGTATGAGGTTTTACACTGGGCGACTTGCTCGGGGGTGCCGGTGGCAATGATTTCGCCGCCGGCTGCGCCTGCTTCTGGGCCGAGATCGATGATGTAATCGGCGTTGGCGATGAGCTCAAGGTTGTGCTCAATGATGATGAGTGTGGCCCCTTTATCGACAAGGGTATGGAAAATGGGAAGAAGGTTAGCGATATCGCTGGAATGTAAACCGATGGTGGGCTCATCGAAAAGGTAAAGGGTTTGAGGTGTGCGGCGTGATTTTAGCT
>JAGRBY010001197.1 GCA_020433835.1 Anaerolineae bacterium
GACCATGTCGGATCGGGTGGTGGTTATGAACCACGGCCACATTGTCCAAATTGGCCCGCCCGCCCAAATTTATCAAAAACCCAATTCCGTCTTTGCCGCCCAATTCATCGGCCAAACCATTCTATTCCAGGGTCAAGTCAGCGCTAAAAACGGCGAATCGTGTCAGGTAGCCACCGACGAGCTGATCATCACCTGCCCGACGGGGTCCGACCTCCACATAGGTCAAGATGTTTTCGTCTCCGTGCGCCCCGAACGCGTCCGTTTGAACGACACGCCGCTGGTGGACCTCGAGAACCGGCTCGAGGGAAGTATTGTCAATACCATTTTTAAGGGGCCGGCGGTGTACTACCAAATTGAAGCGCCCGGCGGCCGGATTATCACCGCCCAGCAGCATCTGGAGCAGGATATTCCCCTGTATGAAGCCGGTTCTAACGTATTTGTGGGCTGGTCGAGCAAGAACAGCCAGATTCTATTGCAATGACGTTTCATAGAGAGCAAGCATGGTAACGAGCCAGACTGATCGCCCATCCATCCTGTCGCCCTGGTTAAGAGTGGGGCCTCTAACCATCATGATGGTTATCTTCTTTGTGGCCCCCATTGGCATCTTTTTTGTCTACAGCTTTTGGACGAAAGAAGGCTGGGACATTGTCCGCCAATGGACATTCGAAAATTACATCTATGTGCTCACCTCGCCCGTTTACACCAAGTTAATTTTTCGATCCCTGGGCGTTGGCTTGCGTATTGCCATCCTGTCCGTCATTATCGTCTATCCGCTGGCTTATACGATGGTCTTTAAATTTGAGAAATATCGGGACTTAATCCTTTTTTTGCTGGCGATAAGCCTCTTCAGCAATTACCTGGTGCGGATTTATGCCTGGCGAGCCATCTTGAGTTCCAATGGTCTGGTCAACTGGCTCTTGATGTCGGCCGGCCTGGCCGATGGGCCGCAACCCTACCTGCTCTACAGCCAGTGGGGCGTCATCCTCATTTTGCTCAACGTTTATCTCCCCTTTGCTACCCTGCCGATTTACTCGGCCCTGCTGAATCTTGACCGGGACGTGATCGCCGCTGCGGCCGATTTGGGCGCGAGTCCGCTGCGGGTTTTTGCCGAAGTCACCCTGCCGTTGACCATGCCCGGCGTGATCGTCTCCTTTGTCTTCATCTTCTTGCTGACCTCCGGCGACTTTGTCACCCCGGTCTTTGTCGGCGGCAAAGAGGGCATGATGATCGGCAACGCCGTAGCCGAACAGTTCGGCGCGCTGGCCAATTGGCCGCTGGGATCGGCCATGGTTTTTTCGACGGTCCTGATCATCGGGCTCCTGCTTGGCTTGATCTTTCTGGTATACCGCATTGTTCAAAACGTGATCAATAGGAAGCGATATGACCTATACCGATAAGCCCATCGATTCAATTGACAAGGCCGCCCTGGCGGCCGTGACTAAACGAACCGGACGGCTGTGGCAGCGCCCTTGGCCGCTCCTTGAAGTTTACTCGATCCTGGCTTTATGCTTCCTGTTTCTGCCCGTATTAATGCTCATTATCCTTTCATTTAACAACAACCGCACCGGCGTCTTTCCGCTCGCTGGATTTACCCTAAGCTGGTATGAGGAAATATTCGAGAACAAAGTTATTTGGCCTGCTCTAAAAAACAGCCTGATCGTCGCTCTGGCGACAGCGCTGGTGTCGGCTTTGGTCGGGACTCCGGCTGCTTTCGGATTGGTCCGCTATCGTTTTCGATTTAAGGGTCTCTTGCGCTTGA
>JAGRBY010001198.1 GCA_020433835.1 Anaerolineae bacterium
GCAGGTTGCCGGTCGGGTCGCTGGGCGCCAGATCGAGAATGGCAAATATAACAAAGCTGATGGCTATTAGCGTGGGAATGGCGGTTAAGAGACGGCGAATTAAATATTTACCCATAGTCTCACCTTATAAAATGGACTGTGGCCTAGGCCACAGTCCATTTTGTTCCTTTCTACTATTGTACCGTTACTGTTCGGTGCGGGTCCAGTCGGCGATGTTCCACAATTCTGAGTCCCACGTATTCATACGAACCCCTTCCAGGGTAACGCTGTGGGCTGATACGTCACCCCGGTGAACCAGCGGGATCATGACGAAGTTTTGCATCAGCATGTCGTTCATCTGCTTGGCTAACTCGGCGCGGTCTTCCAAGCCCGCCGTTTCCGCCATTTGAGCCACCAAGGCATCGTAATCGGCGTTACACCAGCGCGGCATATTGTTGCCAATCCACTGGTTGTCGGGGGTGGGGATTTCTGAACAGAGCCAGTTGGCCATGTAGGATTCGGGGTCGGTGCCGCTGAAGTTGTTGGTGTACATTTCGATGTCGGCGAAGAATTTTTGGAAGGTATCGGGGCTGGACGGGTCGCCGCCGAAGAAAACACCGGCGTCGACGTTACGCAGTTCGCTGCCAACGCCAATTTGCTCCCACCACTGCTTGACCAGGGCCTGAGTGCTCTGGCGAACGGAGTTGGTGGAGGTTTGATACAGAATTTGCAGCGGTACGCCGTCTTTTTCACGAATACCGTCGCCGTCGGAGTCAACAATACCGGCTTCGTCCAACAGGGCGTTGGCCCCTTCGATATCTTGGACTAGACAGCCATCATTGGCCGTTGAAGCGTAAACCTCCGGAGCCGGCAGCACGTTACAGGTCGGCTTGCCGCCGGCGCCGTAAAGCTGAGTGGCAATCGCTTCACGGTCGATGGCCATCGATAGCGCCTGACGCACAACCGGGTCGGTCAGGAATGGATGGGGGTTGGGGTCTGCTTCGGACCAAACCGAGCGCAAGTCACCCAGGGCCGGATCGGGGTTGGTGAAGTTAACCATCAGACGCTCAACAGAGGTACCGTAAGCGGTAACGACTTTCCCTTTACCGGCCGCAGCCATACTATCGAGAATTTGCGGCTCAATTTGCAGGTTCCAGGCGTAATCCATTTCGCCGGTTTCCAGCACTGAACGGGCAGCGGCAGCAGCGTCACCGCCGCCTTTGAAGATAACTTGGCTAAAGTACGGCTTGTCCGGGTCGCGGTAATTTTCGTTGATCTCGTAAACAACCACATCATTGGCCTTGAAATCGGTCACTTTGTAGGCGCCGGTGCCGATGGGGGCGAAGTTCTGCTCGGTACATTCTTGTGCTTTGGCGCCCATGCAATCTTCAAACTGCGCTTTTTGCAGAACAGGGATTTCGGCGCCCACAAATGGCCCGTAGGGGAAAGGCTTGGGAACGCCGAAGTTGATTTTGGCGGTTAGGTCATCAATCACTTCCACGCTTTCAACATCGGTCAGGTAAGAAATGGCGTTACAGCCCATTTCTTCGTTAAGGCAGTACTCGGCGGAAAACTTCACATCTTCGGCAGTAAAGGGGGTGCCGTCAGACCAAAGAACCCCCTCTTTAATTTTCCAAGTGATGCTGGTTAAGTCTTCAGCTACGCCGCCGTTTTCAACAGTCGGGATTTCTTCGACCAACCAGGGAACCATATTGCCGTTTTCATCGTAGCGGGCCAGCGGTTCCAGTATGACAGAAGCGGCTTCAATATCTTTGGTG
>JAGRBY010001199.1 GCA_020433835.1 Anaerolineae bacterium
CATACTGCCCCAATATCTTGTGGGTCGATTTGGGCGCGGGCCAGAGCATTTCGGGCGGCTTCCAGACCGATGGTCATCGTATCTTCGTCCGGCCCTCCCACTGCTTTCTCTTTAATGGGGACTCCCCCTTCTCCGTCGTTCCATATTCTGGCCACTTCTCGGGCAGGCAGTCGATACATCGGAATGTAACTTCCATATCCGACAATACCAACCTCTGTTTTTGGTTTCATTAATGGCATAATTGGCTCCAATATTTAAGAATTACTGAAAGAACTGAAAGTTATAACTCGTAATTACAAGTTTTATATTTTTCGTTAAACGGCTTAGTTTTGTACGATACTTACAGGATATTTTGGCTTTTGTAGAGGATTTATCAAGTATTTGTGACTTTTTGTTCACTCTGATGAATCAGCGCTCTGGCTCTTTCTTCTCGAATATTCTGTTCTGATACCAGGATGTTGGCGATTTTCTGAATCTGGTCACCGGTGGCTCCCGCAGCTAAAGCAACCTGTCGCGCGTGAAGACGCATATGTCCGTGCTGAATGCCTTCGGTGGCTAAAGCACGAAGCGCAGCCAGATTTTGGGCCAAACCTGTGGCGACCATAATCTCGGCCAGAGTACGGGCATTGGGATTTTTTAAGATTTTCATCGATACCCGTGCGGTGGGATGGGCTTTTGTAGCGCCACCCACCGTGCCTACGCTAAGCGGCATATCTAAAACACCTTTAAGGAATTTGCCGTCGTCCTGAGTAATGAGAGACCATTCTGTTAAACTTGTGTAGCGTCCATGGCGAGCGGCGTAGGCGTGCGCCCCAGCTTCGAGAGCGCGCCAGTCATTGCCTGTAGCGAGTGCAACGGCATCAATGCCGTTCATAATCCCTTTATTGTGCGTTGCAGCCCGATACGGATCGGCAGCAGCAAAAGCCCAGGCTTCGAAAATCGCCTGCGCTACCTGTTCGCCGCTAAATCCGCTTCGGGATAACTGTTCAACCGGCACTAGCCCTTCGGCCCGGGCGGTACGTTGATCGGTTAAGTTTGATAAGATTCTAAGATTGACCCGGCCTCCGGTTAGCTGCTCAATCATCGGCGTGATGGCTTCCACTGCCGTGTTGACGGCGTTGGCCCCCATCGCGTCTCGACAGTCGTACAAGAGATGAACGATCAGCATGGGGCCGGCCGGAGTATCGGGCAGTGAATGACATTCAATGCGCTTTGCACCACCGCCCAGTTTTTGGATGGTAGGATGATAGCGATTAGCCGCAGCCAGTAATTCCGGCTCGGCTTCGAGTATTGCGGCGGTTGCTTGCTCGATATCCTGAACATCGAGAAGTTGCACCTGACCAATCATGATAGGTTCACTGCTGCTGGTTTTGAACCCGCCACCGGCAGCGATAAGTTTAGCTGCATAGCTCACACCGGCCACGATGCTCGGTTCCTCTACAACCATCGGCACCGCGACTTCACGGCCATTGATAGAGAAATGTGTTCCTATACCAAACGGTAGTATGTAACGACCAACAACATTCTCGATCATCGAGTCGGCTTGTTCAAGCGATAAACCGGTTGTTAGCGCTTCTCTATCTTCTGGCTCTAAATTCGCATAGTCAGATATTCGGACTGATCGCTCGGATGGTGTGAGTTTGTAGAAATCGGATAGTGTGTTACTTTGCGTCAACAGATACCTCGAAAAATTTGTACATAATCGCTAATAAATGCAATCTTAGCTCTAATTTTTTATGATTTTAGCATAGAAAG